>CAMOOA010000093.1 GCA_946621045.1 uncultured Erysipelotrichaceae bacterium | reverse complement strand
CCAGAGACGGTACCGAGGTCACGAACCGGAACGTCTACTTTCTGCGGCTTTCGGCGGCGACCACAGAATTTGTGATTTTCACCGTCGTCATGGTCGGCCTCACACCGCTGGTGCCGGATCTGCCGGATGTCACTTCCTACACGGGTGTGATGATGCATCTGGTCGTACCGACACTGATGCTGACATGCTTTGTATTCAATGATGCGCCGATCGGAAAACTGAAACCTCTGGAACCGTTCTACGGTACTACGTATATTACTTTGTACGCGCTGATCATGCTGGTGCTCTTCGGACTCCGGATCCTGCCTTCCAGCCTGGCGCCGTACTCATTTCTTGATTTCGACCGTACTTCGTGGGGGTTCAAACTGATTTGCCTTGCGGGAATCTATGCGGTCGGCTATTCCATCTCGGTGGCACTCGCCGCTTTGAACAGACAGCTTTCCTGGATCTGGTTTTATGATTTCAGCAAGCTGTTCGGCCGGAAATCCAAAAATAAGGGGGGATAAATAAATGTTTACCTGGCGTCATATTCTCTGGCTCGTCATCTGTGCTCTCATGGTGACCGCAGTCATCCTGGCAGCGGACCGGAAAAAACCCGCACTCCGGCAGATCCTTACCTCGGCATGCGTGATTTCTCTGCTTTCCGAGCTCACAAAAATGATCAGCGTGATTGATCTGGTTCCTTCTTCGGGCGGCGAACTGCTTCTGCCGTATCTCCCGATGAACCATATGCCGCTTCATTTCTGTTCCATACAGATTATTTTCATCTTTTATACACGGTTTGCGAAAAATGATGAGAAGCGGGAGGCGCTGCTGAACTTCATGTATCCCACTGCGCTGTGCGGTGCGATTCTGGCGCTTGCCATGCCTTCCATTTTCCAGACGTCCATCTCTGTGGAACAGGCATTTACGGCACCGATCGCCTACCAGTTCTTCATCTTCCATTCCATGCTGATTGCGCTGGGCATTCTGATTGCCCGCTCCGGCGAAGTTGCATTCACCCGGAAGACGATGCTCCGGACGATGATGATCGTAATCGCACTCGGCTTCATCTCCATCTATCTCAACTCCATGCTCGCAAGTCCGACCTATGTGGACGGAACGCTTGTCAACGTCGAATTCATGACCAACTTCTTCTTTACCACGCAGAATCCGCTGGGCATTCGGCTTACCGCAATCTGGCAGTGGTGGCTGTATCTGATCATCATTTCCGTACTTGCATGCCTGGCTGTTCTTCTCTGCTATCTCCCGCTGCTTCGAAAAGCAAAGTAATACAGCACACAGCGCTTCATAATTAATGAAAGAAACCGCACACGGATGCGGTTTTTCTTATATGCGGTCAGTTTTCGGATCCGTGCAGTTCGCCTAGCAGCGCCGAACCGATGACCAGCACGGTTCCGATCCACCCGGCGATGCCCATCCTCTCCCGCAGGAATATTACCGAACAGAGCACCGATACCACCGGCTCGAGATAGCCGAGCACGGCGATCGTCTGAACCGGCAGGTTTTTGAGCCCGCTGAAATACAGACAGTAGGCAAAGCCGGTATGCACAATTCCCAGCATCAGCACGATCCACAGCGATGTGCCGTGCGGCAGCGGGATCACGCCGCCGTTATGAACCAGCGCATACGGCAGGATCGTCACTGCCGAAACTGCCAGCTGTACGATGGACTTGTCATAGGCATTGATATCCGTAAGCTTCCGGTTGAAGATCACGATGGCGGTAAAGCAGAGCGCCGCCATAAGCGCAAGAATCACCCCGATGAGATTTGCGCCCTCGCCGTGGACTCCCGAGACAAGCAGCACGCCGAGAAATGCCAGCCCGACAAACGGAAGCTTTGCCTTGTCGAACGGTTCCTTCAACAGCACCGGCGTCAGACAGATCACAAAGATCGGCGCCATGTAATTACAGACCGACGCAACCGCAACGGTTGTCGTCATGTATGCCGCAAACAGAAAGATCCAGTTCAGACCGAGGCAGATGCCGGAAAGCACCAGCCACTTTGCGTTTACCCTGATTGCCGCTGTATCCATCGGATGCTTTGTAAGCATCCGGAACAGCAGGATAAATGCCGCTCCGAGAATGCCTCTGCACATGGCGGTCACTTCGCTCGGAAGCGATACATGACGCAGAAACATGCCGATCGTTCCGTACAGTATTACCGCGGTTGTATATTTCAGTCGTTCCCCTGCATTACTCATAATGAGTATCAGATTACCACGCACACTGCATTCATGTATTCCCGGATGCCTGCACACCTCAAAAAATGCAGGGATCATTCCCTGCACTGCATGCAGTGTTACTGCTGGCCTCTTGTAAGCAGGAACAGCCCGGACGACTCCTCGGAATACCAGATCTCTCCCATGACGTATTCCCTTCCGGACCACGCAAAGTATGCGGTGATATACAGAATCACGTCATTGCCTGCCAGTCTGAGTGCGCCTCTTTCATCCAGACCGCCCTCAAACGGCTCATAGCCGGCTTCCTCCTCCGTCTCCGGATACAGCTCATAGCCGTCCCCGGCCATACGCGGATGCAGGGTGATCACCGCCGTTTCCTTCCCTCGGTTGAGACTCAGGTCCGCAAGGCCGAATTCATTGAAGCGTACACCTCCGGTTTCCGCATCCTGCATGTCCAGGTAATATTTCCAGCTGCCCTCGGCGTATTTCAGCGCCGGATATTCGGCATCGGACGGAATTCCGTCCGAATAAAATGACGAAAACTCCGCAAAGTCAGACGGAGAAACTTCACCCTCTCCGGAATAACTTCCGGCGGACGCAGTACTGTTCACGGACGGAAGGAACGTTTTCCCGGCGGCTGCGCTGACGGGTGAAACCGTACCTGCCAGCAGTTTCGATCCGACCCCGACAGAAACAGCACTCGAATTTTTCTTTAGAAGTGATGCATTCCCGCATCCTGCAAGCAGGGCAGCCGCGAGAATACCCGCAAGTATCTTTTTCATCACACCCTCCCGATCGGATTACGGCATCCACAGCCGGTAATCTTCTTCTCTTTCAGCGTAACCGCTGCCGAGATCTTCCCAATTGCCATATCAGACAATTGCCGGACAGGAACGGCAAAGCATGTCCGCAGAGGTGCCGCCTGTCATAAAGAAAAAACCCGGATCACACATTCCGGGTCATTGTCCGATTTAATCGTCTTCCTCTTCCGCCCCGTTCGGAAACAGTTTCCGCAGTTCGGCGCTGACCAGCTGGGAGAGATAGTCTTTGGACATGTCATACAGATCCGCGACTTCAGATACCCGCTTCCCCTGCACATACAGCATCCAGACAATCGGACGGAAGCTCGGATCCGGAATCCGGCCGATGGTATTGATAATCCAGAGGACTTTTTCCTCCACTTCCTGAAGCTGCCGGCTCAGTTCCGTGCTGAGTTCAATATATGCGACAAGCTGTGCGTCCTTGTTTCCGACCGACCGCGAATGCACGCGTTCAAAATCAATGGAATGCACGCCGGTCATTCTGTAATCCACCCGGCGGATTTCATCCATGCGTTCTCTGATGTCGGAAATATAATAAAAATATTTCCGACATTCGCGTTTGAATTCAATCGGAGTGCAGGGCCGGTTGTCAGCCATTGGTAAAAACCTCTTTCAGCCACTTGTCCACACTGTACTGAAGCTGCCGGCGGGTGAGTCCGAACTCATCCGCAACATCCGTCTGAATGCGGTTCTCCACAAACAGCGACCAGATCAGAACCTTGGCATTGTTTCCGCACAGTCTGTAAATCTTATCAAAAGTTTCCTCCACGAAGCGGATATCGTCCTTGAGAAACTGATACAGCTCCAGATTCCCCTGTCCGTTGTCTTCCGAAAGATCCACCCGGAATGTTTCCGGATTAAATCCGTTCTCCGCC
The DNA here is from genome assembly GCA_946621045.1 of uncultured Erysipelotrichaceae bacterium. The sequence continues at coordinate 1,388 of CAMOOA010000093.1, read as the reverse complement.
AGAGCCGGATATTTTGCCTCGAGCGCCTTTACCCGCTCTTTTTCCTTGAGATACACCCGGCAGCTGTTTTTAAATGCCGCTGCCGGCTGTTTGAATCCATCTTTACCCATAACACTCGTTCCCTGTCCCCTTTGCAGTTTCGATTGCCTGCCGGATCTTCCGGCATAACTGACTCTGCCCGGATGCGGTTCCTTTCCAAACGGAACACCCGGGTACCTATACATTTATTCTGCCTTCTCTGTATATCCCTTACAGTTCCAGTTTACTACAGTTTACCATGCAATGCCTTCAAAAGATGTGCATAATCTCCGCACTGCGCCCTGTGCATTTTTTCGAACACAGTGCACGGAATGCCTTCGGGATGTAATCGCATACATTTTAACGTATTCTGCCGTTCAAGTGAACGTCCTTATTTTCGTCACTCTCTGCCCCCCGCAGAGCACAGGATGTCCCGGCCGGTCCAAATCGTGACAAATCGCGGAATTCTTCTATATTTTGTTATAAAATAAATACAGATCGATTTATTAATGAAAGATCATTGAATAGATCCGGAAGAACCGGAAAAGGAGAATTTGTTATGGGACTCATTCAGGCAGCTTTATCCGCAGCGGGCGGCACCTTCGCTGATCAGTGGAAAGAGTATTTCTACTGTGAAGCCATTCCGGCTGACATCATCGCCGTAAAGGGACATAAAAAGGTCCGCGGACTCGGCGCAAACCGCGGTGATGACAACATCATCAGCGATGGTTCCGTGATCGCAGTTGCGGACGGACAGTGCATGGTCATCGTCGAACAGGGCCAGGTTGTCGACATCTGCGCACAGCCGGGCGAATTCCGCTATGACTCCAAGACCGAACCGTCCATCTGGACCGGTTCGCTCGGCGACGGCGTGAAGAACATCTTTGCCCAGATCGGCAAGCGTTTCACGTTCGGCGGACAGCCGGCGGAAGACCAGCGTGTCTACTACTTCAACATCAAGGAGCTCCCGGGCGTCAAATACGGCACCCCGTCTCCGATTCCGTTCCGTGTCATTGACCGCAACATCGGTCTTGATATTGACATCTCCGTAAAGTGCTTCGGTGAATACAGCCTTAAGGTTGCCGATCCGATCAGCTTCTACACCAATGTCTGCGGAAACTTCGCAAACGTATATCCGGTCAGCGAAATTGAAAGCCAGCTGAAGACCGAGCTGCTCACCGCGCTCTCTCCGGCATTCGCAAAGCTTTCCGCTTCCGGTGTCCGCTACTCCGAGATTCCGGGACACACACAGGAACTCGCAGACGCGCTCAATGAAGAACTTTCCAAGAAGTGGAAAGAACTCCGCGGTCTTGAAATCGTCAGCTTCGGCGTATCCTCCATCAAGGCATCCGAAGAAGATGAACGCATGA
>CAMOOA010000092.1 GCA_946621045.1 uncultured Erysipelotrichaceae bacterium | reverse complement strand
GTTCGCCGTCATGATCCGAAAGGAGGATGACGAATATGATTATTACAGCTGCGGCGTGCGCCGCGTCTGTTTTGAACCGGGTTTGGAGGTCATAAAGCCCGGTATGCTCGCAGACAATCCGGATCTCGAGTCGGTGACGATTCCGGCGTCGGTGAAAGAGGTTCAGTCGTGGGCGTTCGGCTGCTGCACGAATCTGAAAAACCTTGTGATCGAGGGCGACCTGTCCCGCGTGGCGAATTGGGCACCGGATGCATTCGACGCCTGCGCCTGCGAAGAACAATATCTCCGTCTGCGGAACGCGGATCGGTAAAAGGCAGTATTTCATACCGCTTACATAGAGAAAGCTAATAAAGTATGGCATGCAATACCGGGATATATGTCCGATGAAGAACGCATCAATGATGCCGTGTCTTACATGAAGGGGAAATACAGCACCTCCATGTTTGATGAAATCGATGAGATTGCGACGGTCGGTGACCTTCGCACGGCGATGATCGATCTCTACGGACTGAATCGGGACTATGTTTACACCATCAATGAAGATATGCTGCAGGAGAGCGATGCCTATTTTATGCCCTGGGGCTGGGATGACGGGCAGACGCTGAGCAGAGATATTGCAGTCTATGCGGCGGTCAAAGTACATGATCCGGCGATTGTCGCAGACTGGTCGAAGCTTAAAGATGACAACGGATACTACCCCGGGGTCCGCGTGGCGACAGCATTTGCGGAAAAGACAAGCATTATGACAGGCGCAAACCGTCCGGGCGATATTACGCTTGGCGAGCTGGCTCTGATCCTGGCCAATGCGGACCGGGTCTTTGAGACTGCAAACCCAGAATAATACGGTTCTTTTCAAATGTTTTTTCCAGGCAGACTGTGTGACAGCAGTCTGATTTTTATATGGATCAAAGCAGAAAGTGGACTGACAGTCCTACCGTTTGAAACCGCAGTTTGGTACGTTGAAACTAATCTGATGCCTGCATAGCAGGGAGGAAACATGTCATGAAAAAGAATCGTTCTGCAGTGAAACTGGTTTTATCATTGCTCAGTCTGATGGTCGGCATCGTATGGACCGGTGCTTTGATCATTGTGGCAGGATCAAGCGGAGCCCCAGTCTGGCGGCTGCTGATACTGCTTTTCTTTACTGCGCTGTTTTTGTTTCTTGGAATTCGGGGTCTGCTTGCCTGGAAAAAGGAAAGTCTCGCTGAAGGAACAAAGCTTCCGCGGGCAGTTCCGATCGTACTCGGTGTTGTCGGAGTGCTGCTGGTAATCCAGATGGCGATGTATTTTCCAATTGCCGCAAGAAACGGACGGATGACCCGCTCCCTGAAACCATATGTGCAGGAGGAGTATACCGATGAGGATGTAAAACTTCCGGAAAATCCGCGGTTTGTGTTTTATCACAACGGATCCTTCACCGTTCCCTCAGAGCGGTTCATTTTGGGAACGGATGATCCCAGCCAGGTAAATGTGGTGGTTGCCTATTCCGAATCCGTCAGCAACAACGGCATCTGGGTCGATTCTGCTACCGGAAAGAAGGTTTCCGATGCCCGGGTTCAGAATGCCACTCTGTATGTGATCCGGCTGGAAGACTGGGCACTGATCGATGAAGTGAAGTTCCATGAGCAGCTGAAACAGAATGAAAACGGAGTGAATGTCCTGGGAATGAATGGAGTTGAAAACTATCTCAACAGCCTTGGGCAATAAAAGAAAGAAGGGAGAACAGAAACATGGCAGAAGGAAAATGCGATAAGTGCGGTGCGCCAACCTCAAATCGGGGGAATATGTTTCGATGCGGATCCGGTATGGTTGATTACAGCTCCAAAGGGGCAAAACTGGTTCAAACAACGACTTCCGTAACAGAAAACCGGCATTGCGTGCTTTGCGACAGCTGCATCAATGAATACGCGGAGAGCCTGAAAAAAGGGAAAGGAAACTATGCTGCACCGATCATCGGCATGGTCCTGACCGCGGTGATCGGCGGATTGTTTTCGCTGATGGGAGGGATCATCCGTGTGATCTGCCTGCTGGCAATTGCGGCATTCTGGATTTCTGCGATCCGGGAGATTCTGAAAATCCGAAAGGAAGCACTGGCAAAAAGTGAAGCGGTAAAAGACACAAATCCGCTGATGATGACCAGGATGTATGAGCGGGATGCGGAAATGGCATTTCTGAAGCAGTTCAATACCATGGTGACACCGATCGGATCGTTTCAGGAAATGAACGGACCGAGATAAGGGGAATGACAATGGGAAAGCATTATTACTATGAAGCGGATTACCGCTGTGAGTGTGAAGCATGCGGAAAGCAGTTTCGCGGTGTGATCCGCCGCGGACCGCTTGAATATGCGGGCGGCGTGATTCCAGCCGGCATCGGTGCGGCAGTGGATGCGGCGGACATGCAGTTATCAAGAAAACTGATTCAAAGTAAAATTGACGGCACCGGAAACCAGCCGTTTGAGGCAGTCAATGCGGATCATTGCCCGCACTGCGGCGCAAGACAGTCGTGGTATCCCATGGGAAGACCCGTTAAGCCGGGAGGAATCGGCGGCTATCTTGCGGCTGGAACTGCAGGCATGGTACTGGGGCTGATCATCTGGCTGCTGTTCTTCTTTGATGATGTGATTCCGTTCGTTATACTGCTTGCCGCCGGAGGTCTGCTGGGTGTTTTCCTTGTGTTTCAGTCGCGCCGGAAACATGGACAGGAAGAAATGAACACCTATCTTGAACTGAAAAAGGAATATGACGCATTTCAGGAAAGCCTTGCGTCACGGACAGTACGAAACAAACCGGAAGTGCTTTGGGAAACCGCAAGACGCGTTCCCTGTGATTTTTAGGACAATAGAAAAGGAAACTTATTATGTCAGAAACATTGTTTGAATACCGTGATACCCATCATATGACCAGCCTCAGGATCACGGAAAACGAAGTGATCATAAATGGTGTGAGCATTCCGGTTTCATCCATCCGCGATGTGGTGTTTTATCCGATCGTACAGAACGAGCGGGGGCTTGGCGGGTGGATCAAATTTGTGACAGAAGACCGCCCGGAACTGCCGGAAAAGTATTATCAGAAAGGCTGGAAGATCCGGTATGACGATAAGGAATTCTCTGGCAGCGGCGTAATCCTCACCGACATCAACTGTTTCGGATTCGGCTGCGGATGGAGTGCGGATGACTGGAAGAATGTAAACCAGGAAATGGAAAAGGCGGTCACACTGGTGAAAGGAATGATTAACAACCAATGAAAACAGTATTGATTGTTGCCGGGGTAATCGTGATTGCGGCGATTGCAGGAATACTGTATTCCTCATGGAAAAGACAGCAGGCATATTCCTCAATCTACTATGTGAATAATTATGGCCGCAGTTCAAGATCGATCCGGTATCATCCGGTCAATAATCTGACGGATGAGGAACTGGACTGGCTCATGCGGTTTTATGATAACGAGATCAAAACACGTTACTACAAAACTGCAGGCGGTATGCTCGTTGAGAATTCGTCACAATTTCAGATTCAGGTTGAACGGGATCTGAAGAACAGACGGCTCAGTGATGAACAGATTGATGAACTGACCATGAAACTCCTTGGAAGCATGGGACGAATCGAACGGTACGATCCGGAACGATATCAGAAGATGGGGGAGATGCGTCAGAAACTGATCCGGCTGAAGAGCGTTTTCTAAGTACAACAGATCAGAAAAGGAGGCCATTCTATGGGACTGTTTCAGCCGGGCTGGATGAGCAGGGATGAACAAAAAGCGATGCGCGCCCTCGAAAAGGTGACGGATGATGATACGCTTTTCCGTATTGCATCAGAATGCCCGCACCTTAGTGTACAGATAAAGGCTGCACTAAAAATCCGGAATGCAGACCGGCGCCTTGATGCGGCACTGACAAAGCGGCTTTTAAATTATGAAGTACGTATGGCTGCGCTCGAAGGGGCTTCCGAAGAAGGTCTGAGTCTGGTTGCGAGAACCGCAGCTTCGAGTGACATCCGGCTCGAAGCAGTGAGAAGAATGAAGGACGAACGCTGTCTTGCGGAGGTGGTGGAAGCGACCGCCGGCGGAAACCGGGATGACCTTCGCATCTGCGAGGCGGCTTACGAGAAGATGAACCATCCGCCGTTTGAGTGCAGCATGCGTATTCACAACAGGAAAACAGACGCGAATCTTCTGCATGATCTGAAGGGAATGTCTTATCCCGATGACCGTGAAAAGCTGATGCGGATTATCTTTGAAAAAGATGGGAAGTGTGCGGAGACAGCTGTAAGGATGCTTGCTTATGAGCAGGAGCGCGAGGAGCTGCGTAATCTGGCAGTGAACGGGAACCGGAATGCACGTCTTGCGGCGATCGAAAGACTGCGGCTGCCTGCAGACCGCGACATCATTGACGTGATCCTTTCGGACCCGAAATCCGATCTGGTATTAAGGAAGTATGCTGCACGGCTTCTCCCGGATGGGGATCCGATGCTGGATCAGCTATGCTGTCCGTTCTGCGGGAGTTTTGGCAGCGTATATCACCATGGCGGATATGACGGCGCTGTGGATATGTACTACTCCGCTTATAAGTGCCGGACGTGCGGACATGAGGTTCGGAAACATAGTGTAATCGGAACAGCTGACGCAAAAGACTTCTCTGTTTCTCTGCGTGATCTTTGCGGGAAGCCCGGAAAGGAGTAACGAAAATGAGTGTTTTATTCATTGTTCTTATCATAATCATTGCGGCTGCAGCCGCAGGCATAGTGTTTTTTGCAAACAAAAAACCGTATCCTTCCGTGTCGGACAGAAAACATGAAGATGCTGTTCCTGAAGAAGAATACATTCCGGTGGAAATATATGGACTGTACTGCTGTATCAGAAAAGGGGAAGACGGTTTAGTGACCAATGATGTATTCCGCTTTTCTGACAACGCCGGAAAAGATGACAACGGGGCTGTATTATCGGTTGTGATCAGCCAGATGAAACCGGGAGACGGATATTTTCCGAATGAAAAATGGTTCAACTGGGATTATGAGAATGAAACACGGGAGGGCGGACGCTGGAAGCGGAACGGAAACCGTATCCGATTTGTGATTGAACTACCCAGAGGGAATATAATCTACAAAGGTGTAATTCAGAAAGACGGTATGATTCTGGATTCGTATTCGAAGATTACGGGGTATAAGGCGGAAGGTAAAGTTTATAAGTTGTTTCCGTTTGAAGAAGTGCCAGGATGGTGGGACTGAACGCCATCTGTAAACTCAGAATCCTGAAATAATAAACTTCGGCATCTGCCTGAC
>CAMOOA010000091.1 GCA_946621045.1 uncultured Erysipelotrichaceae bacterium | reverse complement strand
GGCCGAAACGAAAAGAAGCTGTGGTTTCGACGGAACTCACAGATGAACGCCTGAATTCTATATCCTTGTTGTTAAATGGCATATGCTGTCTGCCCCAGCGGATAACATATGCTTTTTCTCTTTTTCAGAGAATCTTCGGTTTCTGTTTCGTATGTATAATGAGTGGAAAGAAAGCATCTGTTATGTCCAAAAATATCAAAGATGAAACACTGCAGGAAGTCAGCGGAGGCTCCTGGTTTATTACAGAGGAGGACGGAAAAAAGGTCGGTCTGACGCTCCGTAAAGAGAACCAGCAGCCCGGTTCCGGGGGATATCTGTACAACGAAGGCGACTATTACTGGAACGACCAGAAGCTCACTCCAACCGAGGCAAACGCAATCGTGCACTACTACAGAGACCACGGCTATCAGCCCAAAACGCTGCAAGAAGCACTCAATTATTGCGATTGATTCGCATCCGGCAGTGTAAGGACGAAGAATCAATCATGAAACAGGAAAGAATCATACTCGATGTGGATACCGGCTCAGATGATGCAGTCGCGATTGTCTGCGCGATGCTGGGAAAGGAATATGATCTGCTCGGCATTACCACTGTCGGCGGAAACTGCGAGCTGAAGAATACGACAGACAACACCCTGCGGGTCGTTGATGCATGCGGAGGCGGTGTCTCCGTTCATATGGGAAGCGAACTTCCCCTTGCGTCCACGCTGGTGCCATGGGGCATTCAGGGTATGACGCTGCCGCATTATGAGAAAAACAATGTATTCGGTTCCTTTCACCCCGACCGGCTTCCCCTGCCCGACCCGGTTTCAAAGGTTCAGGAGCCGCGGGCAGCCGTCTGGCTGATTGAAACCCTGCTGGCCCAGCCGGATCATTCTGTTACGCTGATCCCGGTGGGACCGGAAACGAATATCGCACTGGCAATCCGGGCGGATGACCGCATTCTGAAAAAGATCAAACGGGTTGTCCTGATGGGCGGAAGCCATGACACGTACTATCCGACACAGGCAGCCGAATTCAATATCTGGGCAGATCCGGAAGCCGCAGAGATCCTGCTTACAAGCGGACTGGATATCACAATGGTTTCTCTGGACGCAACGTCGGATGTTCTGCTTACGGAAGAACAGTCGCAGATGATCCGTGCCATCGGTACGGTTCCGGCTGTCTTTGTCGCAGATATGATCGATCAGCGGCTGAAGGCCTCCGGCAATAACGCCGGTGCCGCCCTGCATGATCCGCTTGCCTTATGCGCAGCCGCGCATCCGGAAGTGCTTACTGATGTATGGGATACGAGCTGCCATATTGATCTTGGCCGCGGATACGCTTATGGTGAAACGGTCCTTGGAAGAAACTACATGCAGGTAAAGGGAGAAGACGGTATTCTTCATGACCTTCCGAAAAATGTGCATTATGCAAGGAAAGCAGACCGTGATTATTTCTTTCACTGGCTGTATGACATTCTGTCATCTGCCGCAAACCATTGAAACGATGCATAAGAAAACCATTCCCGCATGTCTGCGATAAGCAGATTGGAGAATGGTTTTTTCGTTATGCTTCGAATCCGTTCTTCCGTGCCTGACGGGATAACAGGATCGGCACTTCATATACCATCATGGCAATCCATCCGGCAAGATAGGACCACGGCAGAACGGAGAACGTAAAGCCCATGTGATACAGCAGGATATAGCAGCTGATACAGCGGAATACCATGTTGATGATGGAGCTGATCAGGGTGATGCGCAGATCTCCGGTGCCGCGGAAATATCCCTGGATGCCGTTGGTCAGCGCCGGTGCAGGATACATGAACGCAATCAGATGCAGGTAATCCGCACCCTCTCTGATGACATCCGCATCCGCGGTAAACAGACGCATGATCGGTTCCGCAAATCCATACAGCAGAACGGCAATTACGATGGAAAAGCCAAGCTCGAGATAAATGCCGTACCGGAAAGTCTGTTTCATCCGGCCGGAATGATGGGCACCTGCATTCTGCGCCATGACAGAACTCATCGCATGGGCAATGTTCTGTTCCGGCACAATCGCAAAGTCATCCGTACGGTTGACCGCATTGAATGCGGCGGTTGCCGTTACGCCAAGCGTATTGACGAACGCCTGGATCACCAGTTTGCCAAGCTGTACGGAAGACTGCTGGAGAGCACTGACAATGCCGAAGGACAGTGTCTTTTTCAACAGGCGGTAATCAATGACCAGCCACTTCTTTCCAAGCCGCAGAACCGGAATCTTCCGGTAGATATAAATCCAGCAGAGAACTGCGGACAGCGCTTCACAGATGACCGTGCTGACTGCGGCACCGACAATGCCGAGCTTCAGCCCCGCCACAAGGATCAGATCGCCTGCGATATTCAGCACCGTGCTGACCGCAAGAAAGATCAGCGGCGAGCGGGAATCCCCCATCGCCCTTAACATGCTCGCAAAGTAGTTGTACATGAAGCTGAAGATCAGCCCCATCATGATGATCTGAAGATAGCCGGATGCCTCCGCAAGAATGGCAGGGTCCGCCCGCAGAAGCCGCATGATCGCGGTGCTGAGCACGGTAATCAGAAGCCCTGCCGCAATGGAGAAGAGAGAGCCGGCGCACAGTCCGGTGCTGACCTGCCGCTGCAGGGTTTCATGATCTTCCGCGCCGTAGTGATAACTGACAAGCAGCCCTGCCCCAAGACAGATGCCGTTGGTAAACAGCAGAACCAGCGTCATCAGCGGGTTGCTGGTGCCGACCGCCGCAAGAGCTTCCTTTCCCACATAGCGTCCGACAATCATACTGTCGACGGCGTTATACGTAAGCTGAAGCAGATTTCCCATGATCAGCGGAACCGTAAAGCGGATCAGGACCGGCAGAATCGGGCCTTTTGTCATATCATTCGTCATATGCCCTCCATCATACTCGCTTTTGGAAGACATACATCATTAATGGTCAGAAAAAGGGTCTCTCTGAATCAGAAAGACCCGTTATCCGGCTCCTCATATCCGACTGTTCTTAACTCCGCAGGTTTCTCTTCGGCACCGCACCCCATTGCAGTGCCGCGATGGATGTTACGTTGAGGTTTGTTGCTGGTGATTGTTCAGCCGCAGTTATCTGTGAACAGACAGATATTGTTTCAATGTTTCAAACAGTCGGTCAATGAGGATCGGTTTTTCCGTAAATGCGTTCATTCCCGCCGCGGCTGCTTCGTTCCGGTCATTATCCGAAACATTGGCTGTCATGGCGATAATCGGAATGTTCGCCTTTTCTCTGGTTCGAAGCTCACGGATCTTCCGTGTCGCCTCAAATCCATCCATATTCGGCATCGCAAGGTCCATAAGAATGAGGTCATAATACCCTGCCGGTGCCGTGCGCATCTTTCGTACACAGACGCCTCCGTCTTCCGCGAAGTCCACTTCCGCGCCGGTCTGTTTAAGGATCTCCACAGCGATTTCACGGTTGATTTCCATATCTTCCGCAAGCAGGATCCGCCGGCCGGAAAAATCCGCTTCCGCCATCAGACCCGGTGCCTCCGCAATGCGTTCCTTCACAAAGCGGTCCAGTTCATCCGGCTCCAGGAACGGAGCGGCCGGACTGCCGTTGCTGACGTGATGGGAACTGACCTGAAGAACACTCTGCAGAAGTTCCATCATGTATTCTCCGGATACCTTGATACCCTCGAGATATTTCATCAGCCGCTGGGGGTCATCATGATCACGCCGGGCAATTTCCACAAATCCCAGCATGATGGACAGCGGCATACGGACATCCCTGGATACTTCACATACCTGCAGGAGACGCGACGGACGGAATTCATCCTCGCATTCCCGGAGAAGATCATTCACACTTACGCCAAGTACATCCGCAAGACTCGGAAACAGCGCGATATCCGGATAGGAAAGGTTCCGTTCCCACTTGGAAACAGCTTTATCCGTGACGCCGACCTTGTCTGCCAGCTGCGCCTGTGTCATATTGTGCTGCAGCCGCAGCGTTTTAATACGCGAGCCAAGTTCAGATTCTTTCACCGCTGATCACCTCCCAGCTAAAACGTAGCACACGGGAACCCTTCCGGCAATCGACCCCCGGTTTACACTCCCGGCAGAATTTCCCTTTTTTTATTTATAGGAGGCATACGTGTTTCTGTGTGAAAACCGGCCGGCCAGACGGGAAGAAAAAAATTTGATAATTCTAAACTTTTTGTTTGAAAACATCTTGCATTACTCCCCTGTTTCTGTATAATTAGCATGGTTTGATAATCGAGAAAAAGAAGATTAGCATAACTAAACAAAGGAGGGTCCCGCAATGTATGATATCGGATCAAGAATCAAAGCGCTGCGATTAAAGAACGGGCTCACGCTGGAAGAACTCGGTTCCAGAACGGAGCTGACCAAAGGATTCCTTTCCCAGCTGGAGCGGAATCTGACATCACCCTCACTTACGACACTGGAAGACATTGTCGAGGCACTCGGCGTTTCCATGGCACGGTTCTTTGCGGAGGATGATGAAGAGCAGATCGTCTTTACAAAAGAAGATGCCTTCATCGACAAGCAGGACGGACGGACCATCTACTGGATCGTTCCGAACGCCCAGAAGAACCGGATGGAACCCCTGATTCTGGAGCTGGCTCCCGGAGAGAGTTCCAAGCAGATCGAACCGCACGAAGGGGAAGAGTTCGGTTATGTGCTTTCCGGAAAGATCAGTCTCATCCGCGGCAATGACGCACGGAAGCTCGTCGTGCATAAAGGAGAAAACTTCTACGTCAAAGGCAATGAAGCATACACTCTGATCAACAGTTCCAGTGCTCCGGCACGTGTGCTCTGGATCAGCACACCGCCGATTTTCTGATAAGGGGAGGAAAGAAACATGAAAAAACTGATCGAGGTAAAAAACGTCGTCAAGACATTTGACAACACGGTCGTCCTGAAGGGCATCTCACTCGACATCTATGAGAACGAGTTTGTGACCCTGCTCGGTCCGTCCGGCTGCGGCAAGACAACGCTGCTTCGGATCATTGCCGGATTCCTGGATGCGACCGAAGGCCAGGTCATGATGGACGGCCAGGATATCGCACAGATTCCGTCTTACAAGCGGGACGTTAATACCGTATTCCAGCACTATGCGCTGTTTCCGCATTTGGATGTCTATGACAACATCGCCTTCGGTCTCAAGATCAAGAAACTGGCCAAGGACATTATTGACCAGAAGGTTATGCGTATGATTTCCCTGGTCGGTCTGGAAGGATTCGAACACCGCGATGTCACCAGCATGTCCGGCGGCCAGCAGCAGCGTGTCGCAATCGCCCGTGCGCT
>CAMOOA010000090.1 GCA_946621045.1 uncultured Erysipelotrichaceae bacterium | reverse complement strand
GGATACGATGATGTGAATGCATTCCTGATTGTGCTAGAATTGAAGCCATGAAGCGGGTAATCAGTATTGTAGAGGATGAGCGCGATCTGAATGAGCTCGTCAAACGCTATCTGGAAAAAGAAGGATATGAGGTTCGCTCATATCTGACGTTTGATGATGCCTCCATTCATACCGGGGACGATGATGTGCATCTCTGGATCCTGGACATCATGCTGGGAGACAAATCCGGCTTTGATCTCATCGAAGAGATCCGCCGGCAGAAACCGAATGTCCCGGTTATTTTCATGTCTGCACGGGACAAGGAATTCGATCGTATCATCGGTCTCGAAAAAGGAAGCGATGATTATATTACCAAGCCGTTCTCCCCGAAGGAACTTGTCCTCCGCGTGAACAACATCATGCGCAGAACCTACCGCAATGACAATGAAACGATCGTCGTGGACGGGTACCGGATCAATGACATCAAGCGTACGGTTACCGATGCGGCAGGCATGTCCATCGATCTTTCCACGAAGGAATATGAGCTTCTTATGATGTTTGTGAAGAACACCGGAACTGCGTTTTCGCGTGAACAGATTCTGGAACAGGTCTGGGAAACGAATTATTACGGCAGTGACCGTGTTGTGGATGATACGATGCGGCGGCTCCGCAAGAAGATGCCGGATCTGAATATCCATACCATCTACGGCTTCGGGTACCGGCTCGGCTGATGAAACGGATCCGGCTGTGGCTGCGGGAATTATCGCTGACCCAGCAGCTTGTCACAATTCTTTTTCTTGTCATCTCTGTTCTGACAATTTTCATTTTTGCCTTTCTGACCCCGGGCATCAATCAGTTTACTTCCGCTGAAATGTACCGCATGCTGCATGCGGCGCATATTCGTGCCGCCTATTATGTCGATTCCGTGGAACACATTGACCGGGTTGATTTTTTTGATGAAGAAAACGGCATCATCCATGTGCTGTATGACAGCACGGACCGCTCATTCGGCGCCCATTCCGCACAGGTGGTTGATCTGCTCAGTGAGGAGCTGTCCGACGATATCCGGGCACATCTTCCGGAAGCGGCGGACGGGATGAAAGACTATCAGTTCGGGGAAACCGGCGGCAGTAAGACCGTGCTCTATACCATCTCAAGAGTGGAAGACGGCAGGTATCTTGTGACGATGATTTCCTCAGCCGGGGAATCGCAGTTCCGCGGAATGCTGATGAACAATATCGTCAATGCGAACATGATCATCGCGATTGTTCTCTTCGTGATTCTGACAGTGTGGATCACAACGATTATCTATCCGCTGAATCAGATCAAGGCGTATATAACGAAGATCAAAAATGATGAGCCGGCAGAGCTGACCGTGAACCGGCGGGATGAAATCGGCGAGGTTGCGGATGCCCTGCGTGAAATGGACAGTGAGCTTCAGAAACAGAACCGCGAAAAGCAGGAGATGATTCAGAATATTTCACATGACCTCAAGACCCCGATCGCGACGATCCGCAGTTACGGCGAATCAATCAAGGACGGGATTTACCCGTATGGAACACTGGAAAAATCCATTGATGTGATCATTGAACATGCGGACCGGCTGGAAAAGAAAGTCCGCTCCCTCATTGCGCTGAACAAGATGGGCTATCTGCTGGATGACTGTGAGGAGGGCGATACCCTTGTCATGTCGGAAGTGATCGACAAGGCGCTGCTTTCGCTTAAGGTCATCCGTCCGGAAATCACATTCCGCAGGGATCTGGACAAAGGCGTAAAGTTCCATGGCGATGAGGATCCCTGGCGGATTGTCGTTGAAAACCTTGTGGACAATGCGCTCCGCTATGCGGACACGACCATTTCCATTGAACTGCATCCCGGTGAGCTGAAGGTGATCAATGACGGAAAACCGATCGACAAGGAACGGCTTGCCAAACTGTTCCATCCGTACGAAAAGGGAACCGACGGACAGTTCGGACTCGGTCTTTCCATTGTCTATAAGATCGTAACGACCTATGGCTACCGCATTGAGGCGGAGAATCTTGCGGACGGTGTCTGTTTCCGGATCTGGAAGGAACTTCCGAAGAAGGAAATCCGGGCAATTCAGAAGGAAAAGAAGAAAGAAGAGCGCGAGAAAGCAAAAGAGATCCGCCGTATGGAACGCCTGGAGAAGAATGAACGCAGGAACAGTCCTCCGGAGTCTTAACGGAAGACTGTTTTTCATGTACAATAACCGGAGATATGACTGATACAACGATGAAGATCTGCGGTGTGAACACCGCATACCGCCATACCGGAACAGGCAGGGATGTCGTTCTTCTGCACGGGTGGGGACAGAACATGTTTATGATGTCTGCGATTGAGAATCATCTCAGCCCGTTTTTTTCTGTATGGAACCTTGATTTCCCCGGGCACGGTGAAAGCGATGAGCCTCCCACCGCATGGGGAATGGAAGAATATACTGCATTCCTGGAAGAGTTTATCCGCCTGAACGGGATTAAAGATCCGATTCTGATCGGCCATTCGTTCGGATGCCGTGCGGCGATCCGTTATGCGGCGGCACATCCTGTTCATAAAATGTGTCTGACCGGAGCAGCCGGAATCCGTCCGAAACAGTCCGGAACACAGAAACTTCGCGTGAAGGCATATAAAGCCGCAAAATGGGCGCTGAAGGCTGCCGGTCAGGAGGAAGCGCTGAAGAAACTGCAGGACCGTTCCGGTTCGCAGGATTACCGCAATGCCCACGGTGTGATGCGGGAAACCTTTGTCAAAGTGGTTAATGACGATGTCAGTCCGCTGTTATCGAAGATCAGCTGCCCGGTTCTGCTTGTCTGGGGCAGCAACGATACCGCTGTGCCTCTGTGGATGGGGCAGCAGATGGAACGGGAGATGCAGGACGCAGGTCTTGCGGTGTTTGAAGGGGATGACCATTTTGCGTACTGGAATCAGGCAGAACGGTTTAACCGCGTGCTTGATGCATTTTTAAAGGAAGACATGGTATGAGAGCTGTCTATTTCATCATTATTATTCTGGCTGCGCTGGTTCCTGCCAAGCACGCCCTGCATATGTTCCAGCAGAACCGCTATGAGCTTGGCCGGTTTTCTTCCTGGATCATGGAAAACGTGGAGGGAGGGGCGAAGCGCGCCATCATTCCCGCCGCTGTCATCACCGCTGTTGCCGTCGCCTGCATGGGACTTTCGGTAAGCCATGTGCTGTTTTTCTGCATTGCGATCGGTGCTGCGCTTGCCGCAGTACTGATTCTGCGCGAACGGCGCGCCGTTTATATCAAGCCGCTTGTTTACAGCGACCGCGTGAAGCGGCAGATCATCGTCCTTTCGGTACTGTATCTGCTCATTCAGTTCTGGCTGCTGTTCCGCTACCGGCGGTTCAATCTCTGGCTGATGCTGGCGCTTTCCTATTTCGGGCCGTGGCTGCTGATCTATCCGATGGCGCTGATTACCGGACCGGTCGAAGAACGGGTCAACCAGGGTTTTGTGGATGACGCAAAACGGATCCTTGCCCAGCATGATGACATGATCCGGATCGGCATTACCGGCTCCTACGGAAAAACCACGACCAAGAATATTATGAACGCCGTGCTTTCCGAGCAGTTCAACACGCTGATCACACCGGCCAGCTATAACACCCCGATGGGCATCACGCGGACGATCCGCGAGATGATGAAACCCATCCATCAGGTATTTGTCTGTGAGATGGGAGCCGACCATGTCGGTGACATCACTTATCTGATGAAATTTGTGCAGCCCACGATCGGTGCGGTTACCTCGATCGGTCCCCAGCATCTTTCAACCTTCGGATCGCAGGAAAACATCACAAAGGAGAAAATGCAGGAAATTGAACTTCTCCCGGAAGACGGATTCGGCGTACTGAACGTGGACAATGACTTTATAAGGAATTATAAAATACAGTCCAAGGTTAAAACCGCAACGTACGGACTGCATTACCCGGCGGATTATACCGCAAAGGATATCTCATACAGTCCGGGCGGGATGAAATTCACCGTCGTATATCACGGCGAGGAATATCCCATGGAAACCCATCTGCTCGGCGAACTGAATATTCTGAATATTCTCTGTTCAATTGCGGTCGCACGGCATCTTGGCATCACCTGGGAGGCGATCCGCCGCGGCGTGCGGCAGATGAAGCAGGTGGAACATCGTCTTGAACAGCGGATCATCAACGGCCGGATGTTCATCGATGATGCATTCAACTCCAATCCGAGCGGATCGGCGATGGCGCTTGATGTGCTGGCGATGATGCCGGGCAAACGGGTGGTTGTTACGCCGGGTATGATCGAGCTCGGCGACCAGCAGGAGGCGATCAACCGCGAATTTGGCGCCCGCATGAAAGGGCGCGCGGACGATGTGATTCTTGTCGGATCACATCAGACCAAACCCATTTATGAGGGTCTGAAACTCTCCGGCTTTGATATGGATCATGTCTCTGTTGTCGATAAGGTGACCGAAGCCTTTGACATTGTGTATCGGATTACAACGCCGGAGGATACGATCCTTCTGGAAAATGATCTTCCGGACGCATTTAACAGGTGAGTGATTCATGAAATGGGCAATTCTTTCGACATGGAAAATGTCGTATCAGGGTGCGCTTGAGGCATCAGAACTGCTGTCGGTGCATGCTTGTGCCGCTGATGCGGCAGTTCACTGCATTCAGAACGTGGAGGACAATCCGGCGTTTCAGTCGGTCGGCTTCGGCGGTCTTCCGGATGCGGAGGGACATACTGTGCTTGACGGCGGATTTATGGACGGCGATACGCTTCGCTTCGGCGCGGTCGGAGCCATTGAAGGATTCCGTTCACCGGTTGCGATTGCCCGTTCACTGAAAGATATGCCGTTCAACAATTTCCTCGTCGGACAAGGTGCGGAGGCGTATGCACGGCAGAACGGATTTGAGGAGCGCGATAATCTTACGCCGGAAAGCTTTGAACGATATCAGAAGGAGAAGGATCAGAATCAGGAACTTTGTTCCTATGACGGTCATGATACGGTCTGTGCGCTGGCGCTTGATGAAACCGGCAGTATGTGCGCCGGTGTCAGCACATCCGGACTGTTTCTGAAAAAGAAGGGGCGTGTCGGAGATTCGCCGGTGATCGGAAGCGGCTATTATGCGGATTCCACGATTGGTGCGGCTGCGGCGACCGGTGTCGGCGAAGACATCATGAAAGGGGTGCTCAGTTTCCGGGCGGTCATGTATCTGCGCAGCGGCATGTCCCCGATGGAGGCGGCCGAAACAGCGGTGCGGGAACTGAAAGATGAACTGGAACAGCGCATCGGGAAATGCAGTCCGGTATCGCTGATCGTGCTCGGAAAGGACGGACGCTTCGGCGTCGGCACGACGATCGAGTTTCCGTTTGTATATGCGTCAGACGAAGAGAGTGCTTCGCTGTATCTTGCGTCATCCTCGAAAGACGGACATACGGTGATCCGCCGGATTGAAGATCATTCAACGGTCAAACAGGATTGAAG
>CAMOOA010000089.1 GCA_946621045.1 uncultured Erysipelotrichaceae bacterium | reverse complement strand
TTCGGCATGAAGTATTTCGGCTTGATCAGATTCAGCATCAGCTTCTGTTCTTCCTTCGGCGCATGTCCGGTTGTATGGAAGCTTGTCAGCGGAGAGTTCGTAACGACATTGGCGCCGACTCTGGTCAGCTGATTGATGACCGCGCTGACGCTGACGCCGTTTCCGGGAATCGGGTTCGATGAGAACAGAACGGTATCTCCCGGAATGATGTGCAGAAATTTATGCGTGCCGTTGGCAATCCTCGACAGGGCTGCCATCGGCTCTCCCTGCGATCCGGTGCAGACGATGCAGATACGGTTTGCGGGGAGTGTGTTGAGATCATTTCCGGAGATGAAGCTGTCGTTATCGATCTTGATGAAGCCGGTCTTGCGGCCGATCTCAAGCACGTTTTCCATGGAGCGTCCGAATACCGCAACCTTTCTGTTGCATGCGACGGCAGCCATCAGAATCTGATTCAGACGGTTGACGTTGGACGCGAAGGTCGAAACCAGGAGTCTTCCCGGGGTTTTGCGGATCTGGTCCATCACCGCATTGGCAACCTGTTTTTCGGAGATGGAAAAACCGGGAACGCTGGAGTTGGTGGAATCGCTCAGCAGCAGGGTGACGCCGACCTGTCCGATATAGGCCATTTTCTGATAGTCGCTGTTTGTGCCGACGGGAGTAAGGTCAAACTTGAAGTCGCCGGTTTCCACAAGGCGTCCGTTCGGTGTGTTGACAAGAATGCCGAGGGAATCCGGAATGGAATGAACGGTGTCAAAGAAGCCGACACTGAAATGTTCGGTTTTGATCCGGCTGTCGCCGTTGATTTCAATGACCTTGCATGCACGGGAAAGATGATGCTCTTCCAGTTTCTTTTCGATCAGCGCTTTCGCAAAGCGGGGCGCGTAGATCTGCCGGAGATGAACCGACCGCAGAAAAAACGGAATTCCGCCGATGTGATCTTCGTGACCGTGTGTGATGATCAGCGCCTTGATCTTGGACTGGTTGCGGACCAGATAGGTGTAATCGGGAATAACATAGTCAATTCCGAGAAGTTCATCTTCCGGAAAAAGAACGCCGCAGTCGATGATAATGATTTCATCATCGTGTTCGACGCAGTACATGTTTTTTCCGACTTCGCCGAGACCGCCGATTGCATAAACAAGCGTATCGGTTCTGCGGTTGATTTCATGCTGACTGTAATCAGGTTCCTTGACCTGAGAATAACGTACAGGACGTCCGGTACCCTGACCGGATGCTTGATTTCTCATATTATATTTACCTCGTTTCTAGGCTGAAGATACTTTTTTCAACGGAATTATATCATTAATCTATAAAAAGAAAAGGGAGATTGGAGATCTCCCTGAATCGGATGTCAGATTACAAGCGCGCCGGGTACTTCCGGATGCGGGTTATCCTTGTCAATATGGTCGTAGAACAGCACGCCGCTGAAATGATCAATTTCATGCTGGAGAACGATCGCCAGATATCCGCGGGCGCGGATCGTGATGTTCCGGTCGGTCAGAAGATCATAACCGGTTACCTTGACGCGTGCACTGCGTACGACGAATCCGTCGTGTTCCTCCTGGACCGAAAGGCAGCCTTCACCGTTTTCGAGATATGCCGGCTGAACGGAACGGGAGATGATCTTCGGGTTTGCAAGCATGTACTGATAGGTCACGAGCTCATCGTTTTTGTCATAGTCGTGCACGATGACTGCGGTCAGCTGCCGGGGGATGCCGATCTGAATGGCAGAGATGCCGACGGCAGGGCGGAGGTTGAGTTCCTTTGCCTTTTCCTCATCGGTGCTGTCCATTACATACTGAAACATTTCCCGCAGGATCTGTTTGTTTTCTTCGCTGAGCGGAAGCTCCACCGGCTCGCTTTTGCGGCGGATGGAAGGATCGCTGTCCTTGATAATCGTATCGTTGTTTATAAGCATTGTGTTCACCTGTTACAGGCATATTCTAAAGAGCCGCGGCGTCTTTGTAAAGAAGTTGACCTGTGCTAGAATCTATAGCAGATATGACCGTACAGACCGCTGATATCAATACTCTGAACCGTGAAACTGCAGCGCCGGTAAAGCGCCGTTTTTTCCTGCGGATGCCGAAACGGGCAGACCGCGGTATTTTTATCAGTATTCTGTTTCTTGCCGGATTCGGTCTTCTCATGATCGCAAGTTCCTCGATGGGGCTTACTGTCGGAAGGCCGGGACGGCTTGCGCTGATCGTCATCAAGCAGATCGTATTTCTTGGCGCCGGTTATTATTTCATGGTCTGGCTTGCCAATTATTTCAAACTGTCCTTTCTGAAAACTGGCAGCTTTCCGGTTTGGGCAATCGGTATCGGGTTTGCACTTCTGTTCTGCCTTGCATTCCCGGCCGCAGGAGGTGCCCGTGCCTGGATCCGTGTCCCGGTCTCCGGTATGGATATTTCCATTCAGCCTTCGGAGTTTGCGAAGGTCATGGTCATCCTGATCGTTGCGGCCTACTGCGGCGATGTCAAAAAAGTGTTCGACAACAGCAGTGATTTTGTAAAGCGTCCTGCGGTATTTATCTTTGCCTACTTCCTGATCGTTCTTGTACTCCAGTCGGATATGGGAAGCGCGGTGGTCATCCTGATGATCGCATGTATCTGTCTGATGATTCCCCAGCATCCGCAGCTCCGGATGGCGCAGAGCCTGATCCGGTTTCTGATCATTGCCGGAATGGCGGTTGTTCTGTATATTCTTTCGCCGTTCGGAGAGGCGGTTATCCGCCGTCTTCCGCTGAAGGCCTATCAGATCAACCGGTTTCTTTCCGCACTGAATCCGTTTGTCGATATGTATGACACCGGCTTCCAGCTGGTCAACGGACTGGTCAGTTTTGCGACGGGCGGTTGGTTCGGTCTCGGCTTCGGCAATTCCGTCCGCAAATACACGCAGTTTCCCGCCGCGAATACGGACTTTATTCTTGCGATCGTTGTTGAGGAACTCGGTCTTTTCGGGTTCCTGATGATATTTGTTCCTTATATGATCATTATCGTTCAGCTGTTCCGCTATGCCATGAAGATCAAAAGCGAGCAGGCGAGAATCATCCTGATCGGAACAGCCATGTATCTTGTAATCCACTGTCTGTTCAACATCGGCGGTGTTACCGGCATGATTCCGCTGACCGGCGTCCCGCTGCTTATGATCTCATCGGGCGGATCTTCCACACTTGCATTCATGATCGCGGTCGGCATTTCACAGGCGGTCATCGATCAGTACCGCAAAGGAGCGATCGAGTGAGAATCATTGCGGGCACACATGGAAGCAGGCGGTTTGAGACCCCGGAAGGAAAGGAAACCAGACCGACGCTCGACAAGGTCCGGGAGGCGGTCTTTTCTTCGCTCGGCGGATTCTTTGACGGAGGCGATGTGCTGGACCTCTATGCCGGAAGCGGCGCAATCGGTTTTGAAGCGCTCAGCCGCGGCAAGGAACGCGCGGTTTTTGTCGACTGCGCAAAAGATGCGGTGCGCGTGATCCGGAAGAATATCGAACAGCTCGGATTTGCGGAGCGCTCGCTTGTGCTTCCGGTCCGGGCAGAGAAAGCCATCCGGCTTCTGGCGGAACAGCAGCGGACATTTGATCTTGTATATCTCGACCCGCCGTACCGGCTTCAGGAAAACATCCGGATCATCGGTCTGCTTGCGGATGCCGGCCTGCTTGCGGACGGCGCAACAGTCGTCATTGAATCCCTGAAGGAGGAACAGTTTCCGGAACGGATCGGCAGGCTCGGACGGTATAAGGAGGCCTGTTACGGAATTTCACGGATCAGCTATTACCGAGCTTCTGCGGAGTGATAAAAAATGATTCTTCATTTCCGTTTGAATATCTTTTTGCGAATGTGCAAAAACCGCATAGTTATGCGGTTTTTTATGTGTTTTCAACTTTTAGCACACAGATGTTGACAGTGCTAAAAATCGGGGTTATACTGTTGGCAGTCACAGGGTGTGATTGCTAAAAGGAGGTGAACGCAGATGCTTACACCGAGACGTATCGAGATATTCAAGGCGATTGTCGATGAATATATCAAGACCGCTGAACCGGTTGGTTCAAAAATGCTGCAGACGAAATACAAACTGCCGTATTCATCCGCGACGATCCGTAATGATATGCAGGTACTGGAAGAAATGGGGTACCTCGAAAAGACGCATACGTCATCGGGCAGAATTCCTTCTACGCTCGGCTACAAGTTCTATTGCGAAAACCTTCTGAAGAACTCAGCCATCGACAAGAAGATGGAAGTCGCAATCCGTGATGCATTCGAAGTGTCAAACATGAACATTTCAGAAGCGGTGGAACACAGCTGCCGGATTCTCTCTGAAATGACCAACATGACAACCGGCGCAATCGGTCCGGACAGCTCCGCACAGAAGCTGGAACACCTCAAGCTGTTTCAGATCGATGAACGGAACGCCGTTGTGGTGATGATTACGAATACCGGACATACGGAAACGAAAAACTTCCGGTTTGAGGAAGATGTTCCGTTTAAGGATCTGGAAACCTGTACGGATATTCTCAATCAGCATCTGAGAGGTGTGCCGATCGCAGAACTTCCGGACGAGATGGAAAAGCTGAAGCCGGAGCTTGCGGCAGTCGTACAGCGGCACGATCTTCTGTTCACTGCATTTGTGCAGGCGTTTGTTAGGTTTGCGTCGGAGAACGTATACTTCAGCGGAAAAGACCGCATGCTGTATCAGCCGGAGTTTGAAGACATTTCAAAACTCAAGCAGCTGATGAACATGCTGGATGATTCAACCGTCTGGCGGAGAATCGGGAATGATGAGCATGCGCTTGTCACTACCGCTAGAGGCGCCGAGCTCACCTGGTACAACGATGTTGCGATCGTGCGCAGCACCTTCCGGGTAAATGATTCGGAAACCGGTCAGCTGATGGTCGTAGGTCCGAGCAGGATGAATTATGACCAGGTTGTGGGAATGCTGGATTATATGGCTCAGATGATTGAAAAGATGTACAGAAAAACAGGCGGAGGACAAAGATGAATGATACAGAAGTAAAAGAAACGGAAGAGCAGAAGGATTCCGAAGAAACTGTAAAGGAGGAAGCCGCTCCCGAAGAAGCGGAAAGCCCTGCGGAAAAACCGGAAACCGAAACTGCTGAGAAGGCGGAGACAGAACCCGCAGAACCGGATCCCGCCGCCCGGATTGCTGAACTGGAAGGCCAGGTCGCAAAGCTGAAAAATGCCTATGCGATGGCATATGCGGATACGGAAAACACCCGCAAGCGGCTGACCAAGGAATACGAATCCAACATGAAGTATCACATTCAGAGCTTCGCGCTTGAGATTCTGCCGGTTCTGGATAACTGCGAACGGGCACTGGCGCTCAAGGCGGAAGACAGCAACGACGAGAACTACCGCAAAGGATTTGAAATGGTATTCCGTCAGCTGAGCCAGGCGCTGAAAAAAGAGGGCGTGGAGGAAATCGAAGCCCTCGATCAGGAATTTGATCCGAACTGGATGCAGGC
>CAMOOA010000088.1 GCA_946621045.1 uncultured Erysipelotrichaceae bacterium | reverse complement strand
AGCTTGATATCATCTTCCGAAAATCCGCCGGCCGGATCGTTGAGCTGCAGTACGCCGTAGGCACCGTACGGTGTCCGCATCGGCACAACCAGTGTCTCATCGCCGAACAGCGGCGCATCATCGGTGCCGGCAGCCCGGGCATCCGAGGAACCGTTCTTTATCACTTCCGGTGTCTTTTTGTTGAAGGCCGTTCCGATAATGCCTTCCCCGACGCGTACACTGACACCGGACTGATCGACCGGTGCTTTTGCGGCAAGCACATAAATGCGGTCGTCGGTGGTCCCTTTCATCCATATATAACCGGTCTCACAGCCGAGCACATCACAGAAAATATCCAGATCTTCCGCAAGCGCCTGCTCGAGCTGGTCCGTCCGTTTCAGTTCATCCATAACCCGCCATACAGTAGTTATGAACCGGGTATCATTAGCCATGAATAAAACTCCCCCTTAAATAATTATTATAATCCAGCTCTTTCGGAGTGGTGCACCAGTTTGCATGCGGAAGGGCAGAAGAAAACGGAAGCACATGCCTCCGTTCACATCTTATTGGTGATCTTGCTGATCTGTTTGATTTCAATGGTAATTGTTCCGTCACTGTGATTGACAAATTCAATGAATTCCTGACTCCGGAAGTATTCGGCAGGGAAGGTGATCTCAATTCCGGTATCGGTTTTGATCTTCTGTTTCTTCATCGATGCCGAAACGGCAGCGCGCGGCAGGTCTACCTCCGACGGAAGCGTTTTTTCGGCAGCCTTCTTCAGGAACACTTCCTTCATCTCCGGCTGTGTGTCAAACAGTTCGGAGACCATTGTTTCGGTCCGCAGCGGCATGCCTTCCTTTGCGGTGTCGGAGATGTAGTTCTTGACCTTGCTGAGAAGGAGGGTGGGATTTTCATCGAACTCCTCCGCCACCTCACAGGTGATCACTTTTACATTCTCTACGACTTCCTTTCGGGAAAGCCCGGCTCTGGCGTCCAGAAACAGATCCATCATCAGGAAGGTTCCGTCATTCCATTTTGTGACATCCACGCAGTCAATATCCCCGGTCAGTGTGTTGATGACCGCAAAGGAGCTGACCGGACGGGATACCGCAGGCAGTGCGGTGTTTCCGAAACAGACGGTATTGAGAATTCTGCCGTTTTCCGCGCTGGTCATACAGGTGAGCGTATCCTGTTCCTCCAGCAGAACGACCGCAAGATAAGGAACGTCATCGAGGCGGTAATCCGCAAAGAGCACTTCAAAGGAACGCGCTTCTTCATGTTCAAAATAATGAATGAGCGGTTTCAGAACCTCCGCACTGAAATCGGGAAGGCTTGTTTCCTGACGGAAATAGCGCCGCAGTTCCGTTTCAAATGCGCTGTCTTCCGCAAAGTGCGCAGGGGCACAGCGCATATCCTTCCGGCAGCGGTTGACGTAGCGCTTTACGTATTTTTCAATCATCGGCTCCTCAAGATCGAGCGTCTGTTCGGAAAGAGAGATATGATGCCGTCTTCCGTCCAGCACATGAAGAATCGCCGACTGCAGTTCCAGCCCGTGCGGCTGTTCTTCTTCAATTTCGTCCATCATATCTTCCATAACGTTTATTCCTCTCTGTCATTCATCAGGCGAGTCGATTTTAAAACACTGCCCGGAATGGTTCAAGGGAGGAAATGCGCGCCTCTTTCAGGGACGAATCGGAGTGAAGCAGTTGCAGGAACGCGGGAAATGCAGTACGCTTCCTAACTAAAGGAGAAAAAACATGGCAGAACAGAAACACAGAGAAAACGGAGTCATGATGCAGTACTTCGAATGGTATCTTCCGCCGCACTGCGGTCTGTGGAACCGGCTGAAGAAGGAGGCTCCGAAACTCGCGGAAAAGGGAATTACGGCACTCTGGCTGCCGCCTGCATATAAAGGACTGAAGGGCGATGAGGAGGTCGGATACGCAGTATACGATCTGTATGATCTCGGAGAGTTCAATCAGAAGGGAAGCGTTGCGACAAAATACGGCACAAAGGAGGAGTATCTTGCGGCAGTCGATGCCTGCCATAAGGCGGGAATCGATGTCTATACGGATATCGTGCTCAACCAGATGGTTGAAGGCGACGAGCTGGAGACAGTACGGGTAATCGAGTATGATCCGCATGACCGCAATACACCGTTAGCCGACGGAAAGAAGAAGATCCGTTCAATGAGCCGGTTTACATTTCCCGGCAGAAACGGAAAATACAGCAGCTTTGTCTGGGACCACCGGGATTTCACGGGAAGCGATAAGGATGAGCGCAGCGGAGAACACGCGGTGTTCCAGTTTGCCGGCAGTGAATGGAGTCAGGAAGTGGATGATGAAAACGGGAACTATGACTATCTTCTCGGACTGGACGTCAACTTCGGAAATCCGGAAGTCACGAAGCATCTGACCGAATGGGGAAAGTGGTATCTCGATACGGTCGGACAGGACGGGTTCCGTCTGGATGCCCTCAAGCATATCGACCGGGAATTCTTCCCGGCCTGGCTGAAGGAACTTCGGCAGTACAGCGGAAAGGAACTGTTCGCTGTGGGTGAGTACTGGAAGACCGATGTAAACAAACTGAAGGACTATCTGGATGAAACCGGGGAATGCATGTCGCTGTTCGATGTGCCGCTGCACTATGCATTTCAGAACATCTCACATGCATGCGGACTTTATGATCTCTCTCAGGTTTTCAGCGGAACACTGACCGGAATCGATCCTTTACACGCAGTAACGTTCGTGGACAACCATGATACACAGCCCGGACAGGCTCTTGAAAGCTGTGTGGAGCCGTGGTTCGTGCCGCTTGCATATGCATTGATCCTGCTTCGCAGGGAAGGATATCCGTGTATTTTCTACGGCGACTACTACGGACTGGAAGCGCGGGACGGGCTTAAGTTCAGCGATATTCTGGATGCGATGCTGGAAGTGCGCAGGGACTGCCTGTACGGAGAAAAGCACGACTGGTTTGATGATGCGGATGTGATCGGCTGGACGTATGAAGGCGACAGCGTCCATAAGAACTCCGGCGCAGCGGTAATCCTTTCGGATCATGAAGCCGGTGAAAAGAATATGTATGTCGGTACTGCGCACGCCGGAGAGTCGTGGACCGACCGTTCCGGAAATGTGACGGATCCGGTAACAATCGATGCGGACGGATACGGCGTCTTCCGCTGTAACGGCGGGTCGGTCAGCTTCTATACAAAAAGCTGATCTGCCTGCGGTGGCAATGAAAACGTTTCCCTGCAGAATGTGGGAAAATATGTGCCCGCAGATTGTGGAATTAGGAAGTGGAAAGACGTATATTCAGTAGTGACAGGGGATTCCTGTCACAGGAGGAAAGAAGCACAATGAAAAAGTTACTGATGGCTGTTCTCGCCGGTATGATGCTGGCGGGATGCGGACAGAAACAGCAGGAAGAACCGGCTGAGGCTCCGGCTGAAGCGACCGCAGAGCCGACTGCTGAAGCAACTGCAGAACCGACCGCAGAAACGACAGAAACCGCAGAGAATGCAGGTGCGCTGCTCGGCGGCTGGACGGTAAACACAGAATACAACTCCATGATGGCAGATAACGATGTCGCACGGTTTGAAAAGGCGCTTGAAGGTCTGGTCGGTGTAGGCTATACCCCGGTTACCATTCTTGCGACACAGGTTGTCAACGGCACCAACCATGCATATCTTGCGAAAGGTACGACCGTAACCGCAGAACCGGTTGACGGCTGGTATGTCGTTGTCGTCAATGAAAACTCCGCCGGTGAAATCTCGCTTGTAAATATTAAGCAGATCGATGTCGCAGACATCCATACCAAGGACAATGCGGACGGCGCAGCACTGGGCGGCTGGACCGCAACCGATACCGGCAAGGCAGGCATGCTGGCAGGTGAGGATACAATGATCGCGTTTGAGGCGGCTGCGGAAAAGCTCCTCGGCGTCACACTGAACCCGATCACCGTACTGGGAACCCAGGTTGTCAACGGCACCAACTACGCTGTAATCAGCCGCGGCAAGACTGTCACTGAGAATCCGGAACTCAGCCTGTATATCACGAAGTTCCATGCAGGAACCGACGGTACGGTTGACGAAGTGGAAAACGCAATATTTGATCTTGAATACTATGTAACACCGGAAGAGGCTCCTGAAGCGGGAGAAGCCAGTCCCGTCGTCGGTGACTGGGAACTGACCAGGGTTACCGCAACGGTACCGGGCGGCGAACCGGCAGAAATGAATCCGGAAGAAAATGCATCGCTCTTCGGCGACAAGGGCTATTACACATTTAATGAAGACGGTACCGGATCCCTGAATATCTATGAAGGAGATACCGTTGCGACAACGGACGGAACCTGGACCAATGACGGTGATACCTATACCTTCACCGGCGCATCCGGTGCTGATCTGGTTGTCACCTATGACAAGAGCGCGGATACCCTGACACGGGAATATACCGATGACAGTGCAGATGCGCAGTATTCAAAGATTGTGTTCGTATACACACGTAAAAAGTAATCACAGTAATCTGAACCATTCAGACAGAACTCCGGTTTCATGCATGAGCCGGAGTTTTTTCACGTCTTAACGGAATTTTAATGTGCGGGGAAACCACATTAATCCAATCTTAATGCTGGTCTTTTTACACTGTGATTGACAAAGGAGAGAACTATGCTGCGACTGCGGATCTTTCTAAGGGATCAGATGACATCCTTTCGGGTAATTCTCGTCGGTTTTATCCTGCTGATCCTGGCCGGTGCACTGCTGCTCTCGCTGCCGGTCTCATCTGTATCACATGTCAGGACACCGTTTCTGGATGCGCTGTTCACATCGACTTCCGCAGCCTGTGTAACCGGTCTGGTCGTAAGGGATACCGCCACCTACTGGTCGCTGTTTGGAAGGACGGTCATTCTGATTCTGATTCAGATCGGCGGCCTGGGTGTAGTGACCGTCGGTGTATTCATGATCGTACTCAGCGGAAAACAGATCGGAATTCATCAGCGTACGGTTATGCAGGAAGCGATATCCGCACCGCAGATCGGCGGAATCATCCGCTTTACAACATTCTTCATCGGTGGAACTGCATTGCTTGAAGCACTCGGAACCGTTGCGCTTGCACTTCCGTTCATCCGTGAATTCGGAACGGCAAAAGGACTGGGCTATGCGCTGTTTCATTCCATATCTGCCTTCTGTAATGCCGGGTTTGATCTGATGGGAATTCGCGGTCCGTATTCCTCGCTCAGTTCCCTGCAGCACAATCACTGGGTACTCAGCGTCATCATGATGCTGATCGTATGCGGCGGCATCGGCTTTCTTACCTGGCGGGATCTTCTGGATAACCGGTTCCGATGGCGCAGGCTGCGGCTTCAGACAAAGATCATTCTTTATACGACCGCAGTGCTGCTTGTCATGACGTTTGTGTATTTCTGGCTTGTGGAATTTCACAATCTCCGGATGACAGACCGGATCTGGTATTCCCTGTTTGCGGCAGTCACGCCGCGTACTGCAGGATTCAATA
>CAMOOA010000087.1 GCA_946621045.1 uncultured Erysipelotrichaceae bacterium | reverse complement strand
GACTGTATCGCACAGCGAATGGCATCGTATTGAATGCGGATGTAAACGGAAGTGCAAACATCCTGCGTAAGGCATCACCGAATGCCTTTGAAGGGGTCACAGACTATCGATTCCTTCAAAAAGTGAAAACAGTACCATTCCGGGCATTATACCCATCAGGTACTGTTTCGGTATAAACATGTATTCCCAAGTCATACTACATAATGACAAGGGATAGCGGGCGTGTGTTCGTCCTTGAGTATCACGGAAAGCCTGGATACCCGTATTCAGGTCTGAAAGGGGTAACTTTCACGGATCTCAGAAGCCATCATTCATGGGATGCCCATCGGGCACCGCATGGGTGTGGTAATTCACTCCGGCAGATTGCCTTTTTTAATCTGATCCTGAATCAGCTCATCCGCTGCTTCATAGAGCGTTTCCGAACCGAGTTTTGTTTTGGACTGTCTTCCGTAGACATTCTTTGATGTGACCGCATGTTCCTTCCAGTCTCCGCCGTCATTACTGACATTGAGGATCAATGGCTGGATGTTGTCCATCGCACGCGCAAAGCGGGCTTCCGGGCTGGCGTAGTTTTCAAACTCATCAAACAGGGCGATGAGTTCTTCCTTCTGATCCTCCGGCAGGATCGAGTAGATGCGCTCCTTTGCGGCATCCTCCCGCGCCTTCTGAGTCTTCAGATTTTCTTCATCATAGGCATAGGTATCGCCCGCGTCGATTTCCACGATGTCATGGATCAGACACATGATCATCGTCTTTCCGATATCGATCGGCTCATTGGCATATTCCTTCAGAAGGTATGCCATGATCGCCATATGCCATGCATGCTCGGCATCATTTTCCAACCGTCCGTGTCCGGACAGGGATGTCTGGCGGAAAATGCTTTTTTCCTTATCGATCTCAAGCGCAAACGCAAGCTGTTTCTTCAGTCTCTCATCCATTGTTGTTCACCTCATTCACCGGATTATTATATACAGAACCCGCCGGTTCATGCATGGGCAGCGTTTCCGTGTTCTGAACCGCAGGTTGTCCTGTATACTGAACTGGATAAGAGGCTGACCTATGATTACCGATACCTTTGACAGAGACAGAACGCCCCTGCTCACCCCGCAGGACACGCTCAGCGATACCGTAAAACAGGCCGCAAAGAACATGCCTTTGGATACCGTTCTTCTGGTCTTTTCAGAGCGGCTGATAAAGAAGCTTCAGGAGCGCGGTGAAATCGAAGAACTCTCCCCGCAGGTGCTGCTGGGGGATGCCTCCGCAAGACATGCGGTCTTCCGCGTCTGCGGAACGGACATCGGCATCCTGCTTTCCGGGATCGGCGGTCCTTCCGCGGCCGGAAATGCAGAAGAACTGCGGGTGCTGTTTCCGTTAAAGAATCTGATCCTGTTCGGATCATGCGGAACACTGACCGATCTTAAGGAAGGATGCCTCATCGTTCCGGACAAAGCATACCGGGATGAAGGAACCAGCTATCATTATGCACCGGCTTCGGACTATATCGATATTCCCCAGGCTGAGACTCTGCGCGGCATCTTTGATCAGCTGGGAATCCCCTATGTGTCCGGAAACACCTGGACAACCGATGCGTTTTACCGCGAGACCGCCGCAAAGCGGGACCGCCTGGTCAAGGAAGGCTGTGTCTGTGTGGAAATGGAATGCGCATCGGTTCAGGCAGTATGCACCTGCTATGGCATCCGGTTCTTTCCGTTTTTTTACGGTGCGGATTCCCTGCACAGCACATGGGCAAGAAGAATCCTCGGAGACAAAGAACAGTCTGCCTCGCTTGCGGCTTTTCATGCGGCGTTAAACGCGGCGGAACTGCTTCGCAACGGATGAGAAACGGATTCCGGATCCGCATTGCCGGTATTTCTTTTCTGCAGCGGATGCCTCAGATCGTGCGGCCGGCAAACTGTGTCATATAGAGGGAATGATAAATTCCCTTTTTCTTCAGGAGTTCTTCGTGGGTGCCGGTCTCTTTGATCTCCCCATGGTCCATGACAACGATCATATCCGCATCCTGTATCGTTGAAAGACGGTGCGCAATGATCAGGGAGGTCCGGCCTTTCATCAGTTCTTTCATTGCCTGCTGGATATTCTTTTCAGTCCGTGTATCAACACTGGAAGTTGCTTCATCAAGGATCAGGATGTCCGGATTGGAGACAAACGCTCTTCCGATTGCAAGCAGCTGGCGCTGGCCCTGCGACAGGCCGGCTCCGGATTCCGTCAGGACCGTATCATACTTCTGCGGCAGATGGCGTATGACCTTGTCCGCATTGGACTGCTTTGCGGCGATACGCAGCTGCTCTTCTGTAATGTCCGGATCGGCATACGTCAGATTGTTTCTGACGGTATCGGAGAACAGGACGGTATCCTGCAGGACAATTCCGATATGATCGCGCAGGCTCGCCGTGGAAATCTTCCGGATGTCGATTCCGTTAAGCAGGATCTCTCCGCTGTCGATTTCATAAAACCGCAGCAGCAGATTGATAATGGTCGTCTTTCCCGAGCCGGTCGCTCCGACCAGGGCAATCTGGCGGCCGGAGTCCACTTTCAGAGAGAAGTCGCGGATAACCGGTTTCTCCGGCACATACGCAAAATTCACATGCCGGAATTCAATGACACTTTCCTGCAGCTTCGGAAGCACCATGCCTTCGGTTGATTCCGCCGGCTCATCCAGTACCGCAAAGATGCGTTCCGCACCGGCCAGCGCAGTCTGAATCTGCCCGTAAAGCTGGGCAATCTCATTGATCGGACGGGAAAACTGTTTGGAGTAGATGACAAACGCGGAGATCACACCGATGGAGATCCATCCCCGCAGCGCAAACCAGGCGCCGAATACCGCAACGATGACGAAGGATACGTTGTTGAGCATGTTCATGAGCGGTCCCATTGAAGAGGAAATGATATCCGCGATGATGCCCGCATGGGTGAGCTCATCCGCGGTGGCGCGGAAATCGTCGGATGCCCGTTCCTGCATATTGTATGCGGTGACTGTCTTTGAACAGGCGATCATCTCTTCAATCGTTCCGTTCAGCTGACCGAGCAGCGTCTGCCGTTTTGAAAACCAGACGCGCATCTTTTTTGTGATGAACCGGGTCACGGCTACCGTAAGCACGACGGTGGAACAGGTGAGCAGTGTCAGCGGAACCGAAAACCACAGCATCATTCCAACGGTTCCGATCAGCGTCAGGATGCCCGAAAACATGGAACTCAGTGATTCCGAAATGACATTGGAAATATTCTCCGCATCATTTGTCATCCGGCTCATCAGATCACCATGGGAGTGCCGGTCAACGGCGGATACGGGGAGTGCCGTTATGTGTACAAACAGATCATTGCGCATCCGGCGGATCACTTTCTGGCTGAGCGATGCACTGAGATATCCCTGACACAGGGACGTCAGCCCGTAGATCAGATAGCCGGCAGTCATAAACCCGAGAAGCCGCGGAAGACTGTCATAGCTTCCCTGCGTGACCGCATCGATGGCCATGCTCTGAAAGCCGGGCGCTGCGACAGAGGCTGCGACGCCGGTCATTACCACAGCACCGAGAACCAGCACATGGCGCCGTTCTGCACTGAAATACTGCATCAGGCGGCGGAAGGTCTGTTTCCCTTCCTTCGGTTTTTCCACCGGAGCGCCGCGGTTCGGACGTCTGTTAAATCCCCGCTCTGCGGTCTTGGACTGGTATTTTTCAGTCATATGTCACACCGCCCTTCAGCTGGGATTCATAGATATCACGGTATACCCGGCATGTATTCATCAGTTCTTCATGCGTTCCAAGACCGACGATTTCTCCCGCATCCATGACCGCAATGCGGTCCGCATGCATGATCGATGAAATGCGCTGTGCGATCATGATGATCGTGGCATCCGGCATCGCCCGGTTCAGTTCCTCCCGTAATGCCGCCTCGGTTTTGAGGTCAAGCGCGGAGGTCGCATCATCGAAAATGAAGATCTTTGCATTCTTAAGCAGCGCTCTTGCGATTGCCGTACGCTGGCGCTGGCCGCCGGAAAGACTCATGCCCTGTTCGGTCACCGGGGTGTCGTAGCCCTGCGGCTGCCGCATGATGAAATCATGTGCCTGCGCGGTTTTTGCGGCCCGGATCACGTCCTCTTCCGATGCGTCCGGACGGGAGAGCAGAATATTGTCCCGGATGGTCGTGCTGAACAGTTCGCTTTTCTGCAGTACATAGGAGATCCGTTCCCGCAGGACGGTCAGGTCATAGTCCTTTACATCCATTCCATCCACAAGCACATGTCCTTCACTTGCGTCATAGAAGCGCGGAATCAGCTGGACAAGGGATGACTTTCCGCATCCGGTGGATCCGATCACCGCAAAGAATTCTCCGGGACGGATATCAAGTGAAATGTCCTTCAGCACCGGTTCATCATTGCCGGGATAATGAAAATTCACATGATCAAATCGGACCGCACCGCATTCCTCCGGGGCCTCTTTTCCGCCGTCTTTCAGGGCAGGCGCGGTATCCAGCACTTCCTTCAGACGCTTCCACGATACAGCGCCTCGTGACAGTGTCTGAAAGATCATCGCCAGCATCATCATTCCATTCAGGATCTGCGAGATATACGTCACCGCAGCCATGATCGTTCCGGGCGCCATAAGACCCGCCCGGACCTGATCCGCGCCGATGCGGATGATTGCGACCGTCGCAAGATTCAGAATGATATTCATAACCGGCCGCATCCAGGAAATCAGAATCAGAACACGAAGCTGTGTCTGTACCAGTGCGTCATTGGCTTCATTGAAGCGGTCTGTCTCCCGCTTCTCCTGCACGAATGCCTTGACTACGCGCACACCGGCAATGTTCTCCTGTATGACGGAGTTCACCCGGTCAAGCCGTTTCTGAAGAAGTGCAAACAGCGGATTGGTCTTCCAGATGATGAAGCCCACTTCCAGGATGATCAGCGGAACCGCAATCATGATTACCTTTTTAAATGACAGATCCAGGGAAAGCAGTGCGATACTGCCGCCGACAAGAAACATCAGGCACCGCACCATGCCTCTGGTAAACTGCATGGCGAGATTCTGAACCTGCGTCACATCGCCTGTGATACGGGTAATCAGCGAACCGGCTGAGAAATCATCCGTCTGTTCAAAGGAAAAATGCATGATCCGTTCAAAGCAGTCCTTGCGCACTTCATTTCCGAGATTCTGCCCGAAGACATTGGTCAGAACACCGCACATCACACCGCAGGTTCCGCCCAGAATCACAACCAGAATCATCCGGATTCCCGTGGAAGTCACCAGACTGAGATCGGGAACACCGTTGTTTCCAAGACCGAGAATTCCCTGATTCACAATGCGTTCCATCATCCTCGGCTGATAGAGATCCACGTATACTTCTCCGACCATGAACAGCGCCCCCAGCAGGGCAATCAGCCAGTATTTTTTCAGATAGCGAGCCATAAACACGCTCATTTTAACAAAAAGAAGGATGTGCAAGGCAGAAAAAAACCGTCGTTTTCTGACGGTTTTTACTGCCACTGAACTTCGGC
>CAMOOA010000086.1 GCA_946621045.1 uncultured Erysipelotrichaceae bacterium | reverse complement strand
GTTTACGGCTTTCCGGGTCATGATTTCCGTAGGAGATCACGGTTCCCTTATAGGAAATATCGATGTGTCCGAACGCTTCGGGGCCTTTGCCCTTCATATGAATAAACACTTTGAGATCTGCGTCCTGCGGATCTTTTTCATGGGTCAGCCGCGATGACTTCTGAAGCTGATGCAGGGAGATGAACAGTTCCAGCGGGAAAAAGGCATTCAGAAGGATCGGCGGGCTGTAGGACCAGGAGGGAAGATCGGGATGCGTCTGGCGGCGGAGAATGGAGAGATGAAACAATGCGCCGAGGAGTCCGTAAATCACAAAATAAATACCGGCGAATACGGACAGCACATCCGTCTTGAAGGGCAGGTTATGACTCAGAATCATGAACAGGGAGAGGATGATGGAGGAAACACCGATGAAAAAACGGAGGTAGGCGCCGGGAAGCTGGTCATGGATCAGGACATGAAACTCCACAAGTGAGATGCATCCGCGGCCGAACATCCACCAGCCGAAGAATACATGGAACCAGCGGACAAAGTTTTCCGGCTGTACCAGGATCGTAAAGAGAAAGATGAGATCAAATACGACAAGAAGAATCGTGGCGCTATTGAGATTCCGGATCCCGGAACGGATATTGAGAATCAGACGTACCGGAAGGGCTGCGCAGATCACGACGGCGAGAATATAGAGAATCGTCCACCCCGTGTAGCGGCGGGTCAGAAACAGAATCCCGGTCACAAGGACCAGAATATCTGTGCCGAAGTTGCCGAGGGTGTCGAAAAAACTGATTTTTCTCATGCCGGAATCCTATCACAATTGTTGGAAAAGTGCATCAGAATCGCCTGTTTCGGCAGAATCTGCCTATATGCCCGAGATTGGAAAAGGTCAAGACATGACATATCGCCGGTTCGTGTTAAGATAGACAGGCACGAAAGGAACAAAAAAGCGTATGAATGAAGAGATTATCAGATCAATCGCGGAAGAACTGAAGATTACCCAGGCGCAGGTTCAGGTAACCCTCAGCCTTCTGGAAGAAGGGGCCACGGTTCCGTTTATTGCCCGGTACCGCAAAGACCAGACCAAGGGCCTCGATGAAGAACAGATTCTGTTCATTGAGAAAAAACATAAATACGAGCTCAACCTGAAGGAACGCAAGGAAGCGGTTCTGAACCTGATCGAACAGCAGGGCAAACTCACGGATGAGATCCGTGATTCCATCCTTGCCTGCAAGAAGCTCTCCGAAGTGGAAGACCTGTACAAGCCGTACAAGCAGAAAAAGAAGACCCGTGCAGCTGTCGCCATCAAGAACGGCCTGCAGCCGCTGGCTGACTGGATGCTGGGACTTCCGGCAGAGGGTGACCTCAATGCGGAAGCGGAGAAGTATCTGAACGAAGAGGTCAAGACAGCCGCAGATGCAATTCAGGGCGCCAAGGATATCATCGCCGAGAATGTATCGGACAATGCCAAGCTGCGCTGGGCATTCAAGGATACGATCATGAAGACCGGCGTGATTGTCACGAAGCTGAAGAAGGATGCGGTCGATGAAAAGCATGTCTATGAGATGTACTATGACCGCAGTGAGAAGATTTCCCAGATCGCCAATCACCGCGTGATGGCAATCGACCGTGCTGAGAAGGAAAAGGTCATCACGGTTTCCTTCACCTATGACAACGAGCATCTCGAAGAGGAAGCTTATAAAGCATATGTGCACGGCGCATCCACGATCGTTTCCGAAGAACTGAAGCAGGCGATCGTTGACGGCTGCGAGCGTCTGCTGTTCCCGTCGATCGAGAATGAGATCCGTTCGGATCTCTCCGACAAGGCGCATACCAGCTCCATTGAAGTATTCTCGATGAACCTCGAGAAGCTGCTCAGCCAGCCGCCTCTGAAGGGCCGCATTGTCCTCGGATTTGACCCGGGCTATGCCAACGGCTGCAAGCTCGCCGTTCTCGATGACACCGGCAAGATGCTTACCGTAGACAAGGTCTATCCGTTTGACCGCAAGGGCGAGATCATTGAGGCTGCCTCCAGGAAGGTCCTCATGCTTATCAAAAAATACGGCGTGCAGATCGTTGCCATCGGCAACGGCACTGCCTCCCGTGAAAGCGAGAAGCTGATCGCAGATCTCATCCGCGACAACAACCTCGATGTGCAGTATGCCATCGTTTCCGAAGCCGGCGCATCCATCTGGTCGGCGCAGGAAGAGGCGCGTCAGGAATTCCCGGATCTTGCGATCGAACTGCGCAGTGCGATCTCCATCGGCCGCCGTCTGCTGGACCCGCTGCCGGAGCTGATCAAGATCGACCCGAAATCCATCGGTGTCGGCCAGTACCAGCATGACCTTCCGGAGAAGGCGCTGAATGAGCGTCTCGATGAGGCAATCATGAAGGTCGTCAACCGTGTCGGTGCGGACCTGAATACCGCAAGCTCGGAACTTCTGACCCACATTTCCGGCCTGAACTCCGGCATTGCGAAGGAGATCGTCAAATACCGTGATGAAAACGGCCGTTTCACCAACCGTGAACAGCTGCTTAAGGTAAAGAAGCTCGGACCGAAGGCATATACCCAGTGCGCCGGCTTCCTGCGCATTATGGGCGGGGATGAGCCGCTGGATGAAACGAACATCCATCCGGAAAGCTATGATGCCGCAAGAAAGGTCATGGCTGCCTGCGGCATCACCAAACTCGGCACACCGGATGCCAAGTTCCCGGAGGAATCCGTGAAGGATCTCGGCATTGATGCATATACGCTGAAGGATATCGAAGATGCGATCCGCGCACCGCTCCGTGACTACCGTGACCAGTTTGAAACCGCTGTGCTGCGCAGCGATGTTCTGGAACTCTCTGATCTCAAGGTCGGCGATCAGATGAGCGGCACCGTCCGCAATGTCGTGGACTTCGGTGCCTTCGTAGACATCGGACTTCATGAGGACGGACTGGTTCATATCACGCATATGTCCATGAAGCGCATCAGCCATCCGAGCGAAGTGCTTTCCGTCGGAGATATCGTGACCGTCTATGTCCTGGATGTCGATGAGGCAAAGGGCCGTGTTGCGCTGAGCCTGCTTCCGAAGGAGAAGCTGGATGAGCGTGATGCGATGATGGCCGCAAACCGCCGCAACCGCAGTGACCGCCGCGGAAAGAACAAGAACAGCCGCCGTCAGGAAGAAAAGAAGCCGGTTACCATGGAGGACGCAACCGCGCGTCTTATGGCACGCTTCGGCAAGCGCTGATTCAAAGCAATATTTACTGAAACAGAAAACGGACAGATCAATGAAGGTCTGTCCGTTTTTTTCGTGTTCAGGGATTTCGATGTTTCAGGCAGTCTGCTGTCTTGCGAATGCGGCGTCGAGCCATTTCCCGCGCGCCAGCCGGATCAGAAAGAGAATGCCGCGGACATTGAGTTCGATGCACATGCCGATCCACACACCGGGAAGTCCGAGTCTGCCGACCAGAAGCAGCGCGATGGAGATCCGCACACCCCACATACTGATGAGATTGAGAATGCCGGGAACCAGCGTATCACCGGCTCCGCGCAGGGCACCGGTCGCGACGATGCTCGCCGCAAAGAGCGGTTCGGCAAGCAGCTCGATGCGCAGCACTCTGGCGCCGAGCTCCTGCACTTCCCTGACCGGTGTCAGGAAGGCGAATACATACGGACAGAAGAAATACATGAAGATGCCGGCTGCCGTCATCAGACACATGCCGAGTCCCGTCGCAAGCCAGGCAAAGCTCTTCGCAAGGTCGCGGCGTCCCGCACCGATCGACTGGCCGACCAGGGTGGTCGCCGCCGCAGCGATACCAAACCCCGGCATATAACAGAACGCTTCTGCCGTTACCGCAAAGGAGTTTGCGGCGAGGGAGATCGTTCCCAGCGGCGCCACAATCCGCGTACAGACGATCTGCGCAATGGTCAGCGCGGAATGTTCGAGCGCCATCGGAACGGAAATCTTCAGTGCGCGTTTCAGAACTTCCGGTTCCACTTTCCAGGATTCCTTTCCGCGCAGACGGAGAATCGGTGATTTAACGCATACCGCCCAGGCAAGCAGAATTCCGGAGAACAGGTACGAACAGGCAGTCCCAAGTGCCGCGCCGGCGACCCCAAGCCCGGCACCGAATACCGGAACGGAAAGCCCGAGGAGCGAAATTGTCCGCGAGGGGAAGATAAAGAAGAAATTGAAGATGACATCACTTGCGCAGCAGATGACGCCGAGAATACTCGGTGTACGCATGTTTCCGGTACACTGCAGGGAGGAAAGAAACAGATTGTAGATCTGACGCACCGGAAGAAACAAGGCATAGATCAGGAAGTAACGGCTCGCATCCCGC
This sequence comes from uncultured Erysipelotrichaceae bacterium, assembly GCA_946621045.1. The sequence continues at coordinate 1,336 of CAMOOA010000086.1, read as the reverse complement.
AGGATCGCGGGATCGCCGTGCAGCCAGGCGGGAAGCGATCCGGAGATCGATACGCCGATGGTGAGAAGAACCAGGGAAAAGCAGAATGCCGTCAGAATCGACTGGCGGAATATCCTGCGCGCATGGGCGTGGTCCCTGGCGCCGACAGCCTGGGCGATCTGTACGGAGAAGCCGTAGGCGCATGCCATGACCAGATTTCCGATCAGCCAGGTTGTGGAGGCCACAAGGCCGATAGAGGCGCTTGCGCCGGCGCCGAGCGATCCGACCATCGCAGAATCGATATACTGCATGACGATTTCCGATATCATCGCAAGAATGGTCGGAATCGAGAGGGATATGACTACCGCAAGCCGCTGTGCGGTTGAACTGTTCTCATTCGAATGAATGATCTGCTCGAGCGAAATGGATTTCATAATACCCGTAATTATAAAAGAAAAGTGCGGGATTGTGCATTGATATGTACACTCGGGTATAATTAAATTCAGCGGGGATTATTAATCTATGAATGAAATTTATCTGGCCGGCGGCTGTTTCTGGGGCATGGAAAAAGTATTCCGTGCGCTCGACGGCGTCGCTGAGACTGTGGTTGGCTACGCCAACGGAACGACAGAGAATCCGACCTATCAGGAAGTATGCACGGATACGACCGGACACCGGGAGACGGTGAAGGTCGTCTATGATCCGCAGCGCATTTCGCTCCGGAAGATCCTGAAGGCCTATTTTCTGTGCATCGATCCGGCGCTGAAAAACCGGCAGGGCAATGACATCGGCTCCCAGTATCAGACCGGGATCTATACAGCTGACGCAGAGAGTCTGAAGATCGTGGAATCCTGTGCCGCAGAGGAACGGAAAAAGCATGACTGTTTTTATACAGAGATCATGCCGCTGAAGAACTTCTGGCCGGCGGAGGAATACCACCAGAATTATCTTGAAAAGAATCCCGGCGGATACTGCCACATTACAAATGAGGAATATGAACTTGTAAAACAGCTGAATCTTGAGGAGGATAACGGATGATCAGGGATATCTATAAGGACGGTTATACGCAGAACCGGGAGATCTCCTGGCTCCGCTTTGATGAGCGCTGCCTGAATGAAGCGCGCGATTCTGCGGTTCCGCTGCTTGAGCGTCTGAAATTCGTTTCGATCTTCTCGTCCAATCTGGATGAGTTTTTCAGCGTCCGCGTCGGTTCGATCACCGACATGAAGAAATACAAACCGGGCGCCGTCGACAACAAGTCCGGCCTGACGCCGGAAGGGCAGCTGAAGAAAATCTATCAGATGTCCAACCGCCTGTGCGACCGGCGCGAGGATGTGTTCCGCGATCTGAAGCGGGC
>CAMOOA010000085.1 GCA_946621045.1 uncultured Erysipelotrichaceae bacterium | reverse complement strand
CGGACATTGATATTCATGCCTTTCATGACCGGCTCAATATTGAAGCCGACCATTTCGCTGACCCGCCGCATGGTTTCTCCGGAGATGCGCTTCACCGTTCCTCCGGACCAGCGGGTGACCGTTGAGCGTGACACACCGGTCCGCTCTGCAATCTCCGCGTCCGATGCGCCGGTCTTTTTTTTGTACGTGCTGATAATTTCCCTGAGATCCATAACACTCCTCAAATACATTTCAATTATACGCGATTCATGCGCTTTAATTCACTTAAACGAACATAATATGTGCATGTACGGTTGAAATATGCACATCACCGGAGATATAATCGATAGCACAGGAGAGAGTGGAAATGACACCGGTGTATAAACGATATGTGGATGTGATCCTGCGGCATCATAAAAACGGTGAAATGGAGCCGCTGTATGTCTGCTGGGATGACGGTCAGAATTATAAAATTGATAAGATTATCGGCAGGGCCCGCCGCGCATCGCCTGCGGGAGGGTGCGGAACACGGTTTTCCTGCCTGATCCACGGACAGCAGCGCAACCTGTACCTGGAAAAGGACAAATGGTTCATTGAGACCTGCAAACCATGAGACATGGCAGACATTGAGTGAGGTCTGATATAATCGTCTTTACCATGGACAACAGAAAAAATCGAATGCTGGTACTGGACTGTTCTGCCGGACTCAGCGGTGACATGGCCGCAGGTGCGGCAGCGGATCTTCTGAAGGATGATGAAGCTGTGCTCGGTGCGCTTTCCTTTCTGAAAGCACACGGATATGAAGCGGGCTTTGAAGTCATAAAGAAGCAGGACAGGCAGTGCCGGCATTTTTATGTCCGGTCGGTTTCGGGAAAACCCGCTGCGCATGCACACATTCACCGGACCCTGAGCGATGTGAAGGCAGTCATTGCGGAAGCATCACTGACGACTTCCGCACGTTCTCTGGCATATCATGTCTATGACATCATTGCGGAATCCGAAGCGATCGCCCATGATCTGCCGGCAGAGATGGTCCATTTTCATGAGGTTGCCTCGCTTCCGTCGATTGCGGACGTGATCGCATTCAGTGTCTGTTATGACCGCCTTGGCATAACGGGGACGGTGATTCCTGCGCTTTATGAAGGCAGAGGGACGGTGCAGTGCGACCACGGGGAACTGGAAGTGCCGGTTCCGGCGGTTCGGAATATTCTCGCCGCAAACCATCTTCCGCTGATGCGGGCGGAAGCTTCCGGCGAGATCCTGACACCGACCGGTGCGGCAATCGCGGCTGCCGTGCGCACAGCGGCGTCACTGCCTGAGAAATACCGGATTCTTGCGAGCGGATACGGCGCAGGCATGCGGGAGACCGGACTGCGCGGGTATGCGGCTGCGCAGATGATCCAGCCAATCGAAAGGAATTGACATGAAATCAGAAACTTCACTTCAGAATGATTATCCATACATGGAAACCCTGCAGGTTCATCTCGAACATCTGCTTGAAACAAAGAAGGAGCGGCCGCTTCTTGCGGCAATCGACGGCCGCTGCGCCTCCGGCAAGACAACTGCCGCAAAGCTGCTTCAGGAGCGGTACGGCTGGGCAATCGTGCATGCGGATGATTTTTTCCTTCGGCCGGAACAGCGCACGCCGGAGCGCTATGCGGAACCGGGCGGAAATCTGGACCGGGAGCGTCTGAAGGAAGAAGTGCTTCTGCCGCTGAAATCCGGAAAGAGCGTCTCTTACCGCCGGTTTGACTGTTCAAGGATGGAACTCGGAGACACCGTTTCACTGCCGTATTCGGAACTCGTTATTGTGGAAGGATCCTATTCCCTGCATCCCGAACTGCGGGATCTCTATGATCTGAAAATCTTCTTTGATGTGGCATATGAAGAACAGCTGCGGCGGATCGAAGCACGCAGCGGGGCGGAAAAGCTGAAGGTATTCATTGACCGGTGGATTCCGCTGGAAGAAAAATACTTCTCCGGCTGTTCCGTTTCCGAAAGCGCCGACCTGCATATTAATACTTCGATGGAAGAAGGAAAATGAGCTATACTGAGAGTAACATCTCAGTATTTTTTTCTAATTGAAATCGCAAAGGAGAACTCATGGGCAAGGAGAAGAACAAGCCTTCAAAGGCACTGCGTCAGCGGCAGAAGGAAGTCGGACTGCCGGCAATCATTTTCAGCTTTGACGGAACTGTAATGGATACAGAACCTGCCATATTTGCCTCTTACCGGCAGATGTTTTCACAGTTTGGAAACGGCCGCCGGTTTACGGAAAAAGAGGAGGAGCGGGTAGTCGGACAGCCGTCGGTCAAGATGCTGGAGGAGTTCTTCCCGGATGAAGATATTGACCACGTCATGAAGGAATACCGCATGTATCAGTATTATCATCTGTCGGATCTGATCCAGCCGATGCCCGGTATCCGGGACTTCCTGAAATGGCTGAAGGAAAATGATTATCCGATCGGCATCATTTCAAGCCGCAACCGCGCTTCCATCGTAAACATGCTGGAACATGCGGGGCTGATGCAGTATATCGATGTCATTATTGCGAGCACCACAAAGGAACACGAATTCTCCGGCAGCGAGTCGCTTCGCATGGCCGCAAAACTTCTGAAGAAGAAGGTATGCATTTATATCGGACATACGCCGACTCATATTCTGAACGGACATATGGTCGGAGTGTTCACGATTGCCTTCAACAGCAACCCGAAGATGCTGTATCAGATCATTGAAACCGGACCGGATTTTGTGACGGCCGACTATAAGCAGATCATCAAGCTTCTGAAGGGACAGCCGCTCTGGCTTGCCTATGAGATCTATGAACCGCAGCCTTCTCCAAAACCGGAAGTAAAACCCGCACAACCGGAAGAAAAGGAAGCACCGGACGCAAAAAAGACAGCGGCAGAACCTGCAAAGAAAGCAGAACCGAAACCGGAAGCGAAGAAAGCGCCGGAAGGGAAGAAGACAAAGGCGAAACCTGTGAAGAAGGCGGAGGCAAAACCGAAAGACAAAGCGGCGCCGGAAAAACCGGTCCGCAGAAAACGCAGCGCAAAAACAGAGAAGAGCCCGGTATAAGCCGGGTTTTCTTTGGCTTCTCCTGCAAAAGAGTGGCGGTATCGGACAAAAATGAGATACAATCAGTTCCATGTAGTTAAAGAGGAACAAGACGTATGGAAATGCAGATGGAATTCATTCGGAAACTGCCGACACCCCAGGAACTGAAACAGGAATTTCCGGTCGATGAGTCGATCCGGCAGTTCAAGGAAGAGCGGGACCGGCAGATCAAAGATATCTTTGAGGGACGTGACAACCGTCTTCTGCTTGTGATCGGACCGTGTTCGGCCGACCGTGAGGATGCCGTGCTGGATTATATCAACCGGCTCGCGGCTCTTCAGGAGAAGGTGAAGGACCGGATCTTTATCATTCCGCGTGTTTATACAAACAAGCCCCGTACAAAGGGAACCGGTTATAAGGGCATGCTGCATCAGCCGAATCCGCACAAGGAGGAGGACATGCTCGCAGGCATCATTGCGATCCGTGAGATGCATACACGGGTAGCGCGCGAAACCGGTTTTACCTGTGCGGAAGAAATGCTGTATCCGGAAAATCACCGGTACCTCAGTGATCTTCTGAGCTATGTCGCAGTCGGCGCGCGTTCCGTCGAGGATCAGCTGCACCGCATTGTCGCAAGCGGCATCGGCATCCCTGCAGGAATGAAGAATCCGACCGGCGGAGATATTTCCGTCATGATGAACTCCATTACGGCAGCCCAGAGTCCGCAGAAGTTCGTATACCGCGGCTGGGAAGTCCGCACCAAGGGCAATCCGCTTGCCCATGCGATCCTGCGCGGATATGTGGATAAGTTCAATCACTCCATGCCGAACTATCATTATGAGGATCTGCGCGGTCTGCTTGATCTTTATGAAGAGACCGGACTTGCAAATCCGTCCGTCATTGTCGACTGCAACCATTCCAATTCCGGCAAGCAGTATCTTGAACAGATCCGGATCGCAAAGGATGTCATGTACAGCTGCCATGTGAACCGGGATATCCGCTCCATGGTGAAAGGCCTGATGATCGAAAGCTATCTTCTCGACGGCTGTCAGAAGCCGGAGGACAGCGAGTACGGCCTCTCCATCACCGACCCGTGCCTCGGCTGGGAAAAAAGCGAAACCCTGGTGCTCGAACTTGCGGAATCCGTGGAAATGTAACTCTGAAAAAAGCGTCTCTGTCCGGAGACATTTTTCTCTGAACTGAACGTGCACTTACGCAGGGCGGGGAGTGTGGTATTCTGAAAACAGGGAAGGAACCGGACAGACCGATGACCGACTGCACAATTCTTGATTATATCCGCTGGCGGGGAGACCTTTCATTCAAAGCAAGCCCGTTCTGTCTTGCGGACAGTGTGATTCTCTGTCAGCTGAGTTATGTGGACTTTTCACAGGTGCTGTTCTCCAACAGTTCGAAGGGCATAACCCTCGAAAAGGCCTGTGAAGCCATTACGGAAAAAGACTGTTTCCGTCTGCTTACTGCGGTCGGCGGAGATGATGCTTTTTTCCGCGCCGCCGCGGCGTCAAAACGGTTCGGCCAGCTGAAGCTCACGCATTACACGGATGTGTTCGATAAGGACACGATGCAGTTTGCGGCAGTTCACTTTGAACTGGACCGCCGTACTTCCTATGTTGCCTTCCGCGGCACGGATTCCAGCATCATCGGCTGGAAGGAAGATTTCATGATGAGTTTCCGCAGTATTCCTGCCCAGGACAGTGCGGCAAAATATCTCGCGTCAACGATGAAATGGGGCAGACAGTATTATCTCGGCGGTCATTCCAAGGGCGGAAACCTTGCGGTATATGCCGCTTCGAAACTGCCGCCGGCCGAGCAGCGCCGGATTCTGAGAATCTATGTCAACGACAGTCCGGGATTCAGTCCGGAGGTCTATCCGCTGGAATCGATCCTTGCGCTGAAGCCGCTGATCACAAAGATGGTGCCGGTCTTCAGCATCATCGGAAGACTCTTTCAGCTGGAAGCGGGGGAAACAAGAATTGTCACCAGTACCGCAAACGGACTTTTCCAGCATGATCTTATGACCTGGAAACTCGACGGACCGGAATTCTGTTTTGCGGAACAGTTTGACGTCGGCTCGGAAGTGCTGATCCGCACGTTTGACAACTGGATCAGAAATATCGATGAAGACGGCAGAAAAAAATTTGTTGACTGGCTGTTCGACAGTCTTTCGGTCAGCGGCGCAACCAGTGTCAGCGATCTGAAGATGAAGGATGTGCCGGATGTGCTCAAATCCATCTTCTCTGCCAGTAAGGAAGCCAAGAATATGGCGATTGATCTTCCGAAAACGTACTTTACGGAAGCCGGCAGGGAGATCTATGACGAATGGAATGAGTACTTCAAGTCGATGAAGAAACAGGCCGGAAAAAAGAAGACCGATGCGGATTCGAAAAAATGAATCCGTACCTGTGATATAACAGATACATAGGCACTGATTCAAAAGGGAAATTGAAATGGGTAACTGGTTCTGGATGCTGTTTACAGCGGTAATGCTTGTCTTTGCATTCATCCTGAAGGTAAACGGCAATACGATTATGGGATGGGAGCTGTTCATCATGCTGGGAATACTGTTTCCGATTCAGTACCGTGCACGGATTCAGCACATGTCCCGCACGGTTCAGATCGCAAGCTGGGCATTCCTG
>CAMOOA010000084.1 GCA_946621045.1 uncultured Erysipelotrichaceae bacterium | reverse complement strand
CCTTCCAGCAGACGCTCGGCATACTTGACGATGTCGATGACCCACTGCTTCATGTTTTTGCGGACAACCGGATAGCCGCCGCGCTCACTCTTACCGTCGATCACTTCGTCGTTGGCCAGTACGGTTCCGAGTTCCTCGCACCAGTTCACCGGCATGTCGACACATTTTGCAAGACCATCTTCAAAGAGCAGCTTGAAAATGAACTGCGTCCACTTATAGAACGACGGATCGCAGGTGGAAACCTGCCGGTCCCAGTCGTAGGAAAAACCGATATTCTTCAGCTGATGCGTAAAAACACGGATATTGTTCTTTGTGAATTCATCGGGATGGTTTCCCGTATTGATCGCATACTGCTCTGCAGGGAGACCGAAGGAATCAAATCCCATGGGATGCAGGACGTTGTATCCTTCCATCCGTTTCTTACGGGAAACGATATCCGTAGCGGTATAACCTTCCGGATGTCCTACATGCAGACCCGCACCGCTCGGATACGGAAACATGTCCAGCGCATAGAATTTGGGCTTGGAAAAATCCCAAACATCCGTTTTGAACGTCTTGTTTTCCTCCCAGTACTTACGCCACTTTTCTTCAGTTTTCTTGTGGTTGTATGCCATAATGCCATCTCCTGTTCCAGATAAAATAAAACGCCCTGTCTAAGGACGTTGTTAACGCGGTACCACCTTAGTTCCCGGAATCGTTCCGGGCGCTCCGTAATTCTGCAATAACGCCGCAGATGCGGTTGCTCCGGAGATGAGTTCACCGTATTCCTCCGCTGCTTTTCACCAGCCAGCAGCTCTCTACAGGCAGAACATGCGGTTACTGCTTCCCCTTCATCGCAATAACGACATTTTAGAACAACCTATCTAAAACTGCAATGTACAAAAAAAGATACGGATCAGATGTGATCCGTGTCTTCGATTCTGAAACAGTTACCACTCGTAGCCGAAGGAAACAAAAGGTCCGCCGGCTGTCCAGTCAACCGGATTATAAGACATTCTGTTCACAATCCCGGAGATGTTGGTCCGATAGGAGTAGCCCATCGGATCAGAGACGGTTGTATTTCCGTATGCGTCAAGTCCGTAAAGCACGACGCAGTGTGTATATGCGGCATTGCCGCCGATGCATGCCGCAACCAGCTTGCCGCGGGACAGCTCGTAATACATGGTGTCATAATCCGCAAATGCGCGTACGCCAAGACCGTAGGCTGCACCGATATTCAGAAGTCCTGCACTGTCCGTTCCGTGACCGTAGCCGGAATTGTAGTTGCCGTAGGCATTGAGCGTATATCCGAAATCAAGCGGGCTTCCGCCGATTCCGAAATGATTCATGATCACCGCAACCGCTGTGGGAACACATCCGGTGGATCCGAAGTTTCCGCCGCTGCCGATGGTGACACCAGCCCAGGCACCGTTTTTCTGAGAATATACCGGTACATTTGTGACAACCGTGGAAGTGCGGTTTCCGTTTGCGTCATAGTTGATTACAGCACCGTTCGCATACTCCTGATACGGCCCGGAAGACCAGCCTCCGTTCCAGTTCTGCTGTGCACTCCCGGTTTCAACCCATCTTCCTTCGATCCAGGTCTGGCTCGCGTCATCCCAGTATCCGTCTACCCAGTAGCCGTCCGCCGCAGCGGGAGTAAGTGTGCTTAAAAATACAAGCGAGATGCCTGCCGCAGCAGTGCATGCCTTCTTAATGATGTTCATATGTTTTCTCCCTATTGAAATAAATTATATACCCTTTTTTACATGCGAACTACAGATAGACTACATGAATATGTATACATGCGGCATGCATTATCCGATTTTCTCAACGAATGCGGTCAAAACATTCTCTGCTTAACGCAGCGCCCTGCATCCCGACAACCGCAGCTGAATTCCTTGCGGCAGTCTGAAGCGATTCCTGCAGATCCATTCCCATCATCGAACATGCGATCATTGTACCGATATGGCAGTCTCCCGCCCCGGTCCCGTCAACGGTTTCAACCGGCACAGCCGGTTCAAAATAATGCTTCGTTCCGTCATAAGCCCAGGCGCCCTTAACTCCATCGGTCATGATCACGGTATTTCCGGAGCACCGGTAAAGGCGCTCTGTCAGTTCTTCTGCCGAAACATCCTCATGCTCGAGATATCCCCGCTTCATCAGCCAGGAAACAGATTCCCTCCGGTTCAGATGGAGAACAGGATGACATGCCAGAACTGCATCCATTCGGTCATCCGGAACCGCCAGAATACGGGAACTCGGCGCAAAGAAAATCTGAAGGTGCGGATGGCTCTGAAGAAAGGACACGATATGAACTCCGGAATCTTCTTCCAGTTCAAGACCGCAGACGTAGGCGTCCGTATAGCTTTCCGTATCCAGGGTGTCAAACCATTCCTTTTTAAAACGGTACTCTGCCCCGTGTACAGCCATGAAGGTACGGTTTCCCTCCGCATCAACGATACAGTAACAGCAGCCGTTTTCTTCCTCCGGACACAGAACCGGTTCAATTCCTCTTTCCTTCAGCCGGTTTCTTACAAATGCTCCGAACACGCCGGTTCCGACCGGAGAAAACAGTGTAAACGGAAGGCTGTAAAGCGACAGAATATTTGCGGCATTATAGCAGCAGCCTCCCAGAGCTACCGTCTGTCCGAACGGATTCACATCTTCTTCCAGTGCAGGAAGGTGATCAACGCGGATCATCACATCCGCAACAGTGGAACCAATCATCAGTGCTTTTCTCATGCGTCCATTATATGCTTCTGCGGACGCAAACAGAGGTTTAAAAATGAAATATCCGTCATCCGTAAGATTGTGTAGCCATTTCGTACGGATCACAGGTGGTATTATCAGAATATACGTCAGGAGGTTTTTCAAAAGACCGGATGAAATCCAGAAAACCTGCTTATCTTACTCTCTATCAGACACTCCGTCAGCGGATTACCGATGGTGCCTTTCCGTACGGAAGCCGTTTTCCAAGCAAACGCTCCCTCGCCGCCCAGTATGATCTTTCGCTTGTCACGGTCGAACACGCGATTGAACTTCTCGATGAAGAAGGATATATCGAAACGCGGGAGCGAACAGGCATATTTGTGACCTATCGGAAGGATTCCATGGTGCCGGTACATGAAGAAGAGGAATCGTTTTTCCGTAATGCCGGCACGGATGTTTCCGAAGATGCTTTTCCGTTCAGCGTTCTGGCGCGGACGATCCGCAGGGTCCTGAGCGAATACCAGGAAGAGATCCTGATCAAAAGCCCCTCTTCCGGTCTGCCTCAGCTTCGTTCCGCAATCGCAGCGCACCTGCTGGCAGGACGCGGCATCTCCGTGCGGCCTGAACAGATCATCATCGGAAGCGGTGCCGAATATCTTTACGGAATGCTTGTGAACATCCTCGGCCGCGACCGTATTTTCGGCATCGAGGAGCCCTCCTATGAGATCATCCGCAAGGTATATCAGGCAAGCGGAATCACAACGGAACCGCTGAAAATGGGAAGAAACGGAATTATGAGCAGTGAGCTGAACCGTTCCAATGCCTCCGTGCTGCATATTACGCCCTATCACAGCTGGCCTACCGGAATCACGGCAGACGCATCCAAGCGCCGCGAGTATCTCGCCTGGGCAGCCGCGCGGAATGCTGTCCTGATCGAAGACGATTATGACAGTGAATTCACGCTCTCCGGAAAACCTGCAGACACGCTGTTCGGGACATCGGAATATGATCAGGTCATATATATCAGCACCTTCTCGCGCACGATCGCGCCTTCCATCCGTATCGGCTTCATGATTCTTCCGGAATCCCTGCTCACAGCCTTTCATAAAAAAGCAGGATTTTACTCCTGCCCTGTCTCAACCTTTTCGCAGCTCATCCTTTATGAGCTTCTGCGCAACGGCGATTATGAACGGCATTTAAACAGGATCCGCCGCGGACGCAGACGCAGGCGCTGATGTTTCGTCTTCCTCCTCCCGGATCGGGATTCTTACCGTAAATACAGATTTTGAACCGTCACGGACTGCCTCAAATGTACCGCTGCAGAAGCGGTCCAGGCGGTCTCTGACGGTTTTCAGAAGCGGAAACGCCGTGCAGATATGCCTCAGGGAATCCGCATCATTGATATCATCGTCGCAGATCACGCGGATCACATCCGCGTCCGCTTCACGTACGGTTTCGATCCGTACAAGTCCTCCGTCTTCCCGCCGCTGCAGGATATTGGTCAGTACATGTTCAAGCACGGTCATGAGCGACAGTGCCGGAAGGAAAAACCCGTTTGCCTTATAATCCGTCACAATATTCAGCTGATCTTCATACCTCAGTTTCTGAAGATCCAGATAACTGTTGACTGTTTTAATCTCTGTTTCAAACGGAATCATATGTTCCGTGCGGAGTCCGTTGTATTTCCCCTGCATATAATCTGCAAGTTCTGACACTGCCTTCTTTGCGGCTGCAGGACTGCGGTCGATCTGATAACAGATCATGTTCAGTGAATTGCTGATGAAGTGCGGGTTCTGCGCAAGCAGAGATGCATCATCGGTCTTCACATATTCCTTTACGATGCGTATCTTCGGTTTTGCGTCTGCACTCTCATCTTCCGCTTTCCCCGCTTTGGCGGGTATTACAGCCGGCATCATCCCGCGTTCTGCCGCAGTGCCGCGGCGGGACATGCGGCCGAGCATATACATCACCAGATATACCATCATCATGACGGTATACAGCGGTCCTGCGCAGTTCAGACCAAATACCGCCGGTATCAGCATGCAGGCAGGAAACAGCGCCGCGCAGAATACATAGATCATGTGCGGTGAAGATCTGCGCAGCTGTCTCTGCAGACTGGAAAACACCGTAAGGTCTGCGGCAGCCGCAGCTATCACGCCGCCTGCGCCAAGGCAGACAGGAAGCAGCATCATGCGCGTGCCGAATCCGTCCGGTCCGAGCTGGCCTGCCATGATCAGCGCACTGAGAACCGCAAATACCGCCAGTCCGTTGACGCCGATATAGAGCCATTCCAGCTTTGAAAACCGCACCAGATTCCGCACACCGTGCCGGATGCCGGCGCCGATGCCGAGTACGATCACAAATGTGTTTGCGATGTATACGATCCGGATCAGCGTACGGAATGCAAGTACATCTTCTCTTCCAAGCGCAGTGATCTCAAGCACCTGAAAAACAGCGTTCACCATGAACCAGAAGAAAAACAGTATATTGTTTCTGAGCAGCACCCTGCGCATCAGCAGCATGATCAGACATGTCAGAAGACTGAATATCAGTGCCCAGAGACAGATGGAAGTTTCAAGTGGATGTAAGGAAAATCCTGTCATGTTATCTCCTTCTTTTAAAGGGTAAGTCCAATTATAAAGCCATTCAGAATACCTTTGCATCACTTTTTCGGGGAAGTGTATGCATGAATTTTCCGGTTCCTCTGATTTCCCGCATGAACAGCGGATTTATTTGATATACTATCGAATGGAAAAGAGGAAGCACTATGACACCGATCGCATTTGATTCCAAACAGTACCTCCAGCTTCAGCGGGATAAGATTCTGGAACGCATCCAGATGTTTGACGGAAAACTGTATCTTGAGTTCGGCGGAAAAATGTTTGAAGACTTTCACGCCGCCCGCGTCCTGCCCGGCTATGAGCCCAACAACAAGATCAGACTGCTGACGGAGCTGAAAGATAAAGTTGAACTCATCATCTGCATCAATGCCAATAATATTGAGCATTCCAAGCTGCGCGGCGATACCGGCATCTCCTATGATCAGGAACTGCTTCGGATCGTCGATGCCCTTAAGG
>CAMOOA010000083.1 GCA_946621045.1 uncultured Erysipelotrichaceae bacterium | reverse complement strand
GCGACAAGCCGATGGACATGCTGAACTTTGCGGTTGCCTCTTCGGTAATCAAGCATACGATTCACGGTGATGCCAACATCACGGATGACGTGCAGACGATCCGCAACCTCATGAACATGAACTACGACATTAAACGCTGACACAGCATTTCCATGATTATCCTGACAGCCGCAGACCATGCGGCTGTTTTTCTCTGAACAGATTCGTCTGACAGGCTGCGCATTCTGTATGCATGCATGACACCCTGGCAAAATGAAAACGGAATCCTTGCGGACTCCGTTTTTTTTCTCAGCTTACTGCGTCACACGGTGCACTTTCGGACGGTTTTTCCGTTAACCGCTGCCTTCCGTTTCCTTCAGACGTGGTCTTCGTCTCATTTGGTACCGTCACTGCAGCTCTTCAGCACTCGCGTCCTTTCGTTACCGCACTGCTTTCACAATGCCCTTCACGACGATCAACCGTTCCTGCTGTATGTACCTCTGCACCTTCGCATTCACTTCTTTCTATGCCCGGCCTGACCGGGACTTCCATCGGTGAAATCGCTCATTCGGTGTGCACGATACACGGTGTGCTCTTTCGTCTCTCTGTTTCCGCTGTTGCCAGCTTCTGTCTCTGTTTCACGGGTTTGCTTACCACACGCTGCTTCTTCTGCCGGCGCCTGTTTCGGAACGGACCTTTGCGGTCCCCATCTTACTACCGGAGCTTACGCTCCCTAATCTTCTGGTCCGGACCTTTAATCCGGAAATCCCTGCTTTGCGGGAATACCCCCGCTGTTCTAACGCCGGCCCTGCACGCTCTTCCTTTTTCCCTCCCCAGGGAGGGCCTTCTCAACGCCGTCTCTTGTACGGCTGTCAATCGTGGAATTCTGTGCTTTGCTTCTGCTGAGGTAGTTGCAGTATGCCTTTCTTCCGGATGCGATTCAAGGGGGTTTCAAAAACAAAACCGGTTTTCCTTCAAAAAATTTATGGGATGAAATGAAAACTTTTTCTTTTCACGAATTTCGATGACAGAAGCGTATTTTCTGTTGCGCTTTTGCGAACAGGTTCATAAACCGCAGGGAATCCGGATCTCACCATGCGTGCAGATCCAACGGCAGTATTGGAATAATACATCCCATAAATATCATGCAGATTTTGTGATATTTTGCCGGGAAGGATTGACAGAGAATTGAAATGATATCATATTGATATCAGAATAAATCAGGAGGTTCAGTTTATGAACGAGATTATCCTTAAAGGCAAAAACAACGGCTTTATCGTACTGATCGGTACGATCGCACTGTATGTTCTGGCAGTTCTGGGAATGTTCACCGGAAATCCGCTGGTCATCATTCTCTGTATTCTCTGGATGGCGACCGGCTGGATCCTCTTCTGCGGCCTCAAGGTTCTGAAGCCGCAGGAAGCGCTTGTACTGACGCTGTTCGGCAAATATATCGGAACGATCCGCGAAGAAGGATTCTACTTTGTAAATCCGTTTGTCTCGGCGGTCAATCCCGCTGCCCGCACCCAGCTCTCCCAGAGCGGCGATGTCAAGCAGGACGGAATCGCGCTTCTGACCGGCCGCAGCACGACAGCGACGGAACCGACCTATACCAAAAAGATCAGCCTCAAGGTCATGACGCTGAACAATGCGCGCCAGAAGATCAATGATGTGCTCGGCAATCCGGTGGAAATCGGCATTGCGGTAACCTGGCGCGTGGTCGATACCGCAAAGGCAGTGTTCAATGTGGACAACTATAAGGAATACCTTTCCCTGATGTGCGACACCGCGCTCCGCGATATCGTCCGTCTGTATCCGTATGACATGGCGCCCGGCATCGACACGACCGGAGACGGCCGTCCGGATGACGGAAGCCTCAGAGGCTCCAGCACGGTAGTCGCCGACCGCATCAAGGAAGAGATCCAGAAGAAAGTCGACAATGCCGGCATCGAAGTGCTTGAAGCACGGATCACGTATCTTGCCTATGCGCCGGAAATCGCGGCAGTGATGCTGCAGAGACAGCAGGCCAGCGCAATCATTGACGCACGCAAGATGATCGTGGACGGCGCAGTCGGAATGGTTGAGATGGCGCTCGACCGTCTGAGTGAAAACAATACCGTGCAGCTCGATGAAGAACGCAAGGCCGCAATGGTATCGAATCTGCTTGTCGTTCTCTGCGGCAACCATGATGCACAGCCCGTTGTGAATTCGGGAAGCCTCTATTGATGGCCGAAGAAAAGAAACAGGTTCCGCTTCGGCTCTCCCCGAAGCTGTATGCCGCAATCGCTTCCTGGGCGGAAGATGATTTTCGATCGATCAACGGGCAGATCGAATATCTGCTTACGGAATGCGTAAAGCAGCGAAAGAAAAACGGAAAGTATGTCGGGGAGGAGATCGACAAACCAATTGAACTCGATATCTGAGGTACGCTCCGGCACCCCGGACAGGGAATTCCGTTATACTGAATATATGATGTTCAGGATCATCAGAACAGAGCGGAGGTCTCCATGGCAGGCGTAAACCGGCTGGAGCGGATGGTCACATCCGCAGAAGACGGGCGGCAGTACTACCGCATGATCATTCCTGCAGGATGGAATATCTCAGTGCTGAAAAATCAGAATACCTATAACGGCTACGGGTTTCCGTTTGCGGTTGTGATCCGGGTGACTTCCCCGGACGGTTCCTCAGGCGCAATGTATCATTCGACGCTGTTTTTCACGGATGATTACCTGCAGGATTACCCCGACGGCACGGTGGACGATTTCGGCGTGCTTCACCGGCGGTATGAAGGTCCGGAAGTGATCGTTGCGGAGCGCGGCGACCGTGCCTTCGGCTCGCTGGAAAATGTTGAGGTGACGGAAACCGTAAGGGATCCGGTGTACAACACGATCCGGGACCGGCGGGAAGCCGAGATACGCGCCCTGGAAGGGGCGGATCCGCTGAATGTGGTGGAGAACGTTACCTACACGCATGTACGCAGGGAATATGTGTTCCGGATGGACGGAATTGATTACCGCGGCTGCTTTGCGGCGACGGTGGAAGCCGTGCGCATTGCCCGCTGGAAGAAGGTGCCGGATGATATCGGCATTTCGCTGAATGACCCGGCAATCGCAGCGGTCATCGAACAGAGCTATCCGAACATTCATTACGATACCAATTTCCGTTCCTACATCTACACCGCAAAGTACGGCACCGATGTTCATCTCTACGGCCAGTATGCATGTTTTGCGCCGGCAGCCCGCTATGAGGATGAATACCGTACCGTATTCAGCCCGATGATCCGGGGCGGCGCGGTGATCTGCGACGATCTCAGTGAAGAACTCCGCATCAATCAGGATGTGATCGACCGCCGCAACCGTGCAATCCGGGAAGAAAAACGGCGCATTGCGGACGCAAACCGCGCAGCGGCACAGGCCAAACTCGACCGGGGCAAAGCTTTCCGCGAGGAACTGCAGAAAACAGCGGATACGATCCGCGTAACCTGGTTTTCCGGAAACGCCGGCAGAAGGGACAGATGAGCTATGAGTGAGACAAAACACGCACTGATTATGGAAGGCGGCGCAATGCGGGGACTCTTTACCTGCGGCGTCATCGATGTCTTCCTCGAGGAAGGCATCACGTTTGATGCGGCCGCAGGCATTTCCGCCGGCGCGGTATTCGGCGTCAACTACAAGTCGCGCCAGTACGGCCGTCCCCTTCGATACAATCTCGCGTTCAGCCGCGATCCCCGTTACGGCAGTCTGCTTTCCTACCTGCGGACCGGCGATCTGTTTGACACGGATTTCTGTTATCGGGTGATCCCAGAGGAACTGGATGTCTTTGACGCGGAAGCCTACCGGGAAAATACGATGAAATTCTATATCGGCGCATTTGACGCAGATACCGGAGAGATGGTCTACCGTGACTGTTCGGACTATACAAAAGAGGATGCGTTAATGATGCAGGCATCCGCATCGATGCCGGTTGTTTCAAGACCGGTGGAGATTGAAGGACGGCGTCTGCTTGACGGCGGGATCGCGGATTCGATCATGTATGAATACATGGAGGGGCTCGGTTACCGCAGGAATGTGGTCGTGCTCACCCAGCCGAAAGGCTATCAGAAGAAGCTCAGCCCGCTGATGCCCGCAATGAAAAAACTGCTTAAAAAATACCCCATGGTCGCAAAGGCGATGGAGGAGCGGCCTGCGAAATACAACCGTCAGATCGCAGAGCTTGAGGCGCGCGAAGCCAGGGGTGAAACCTTTGTGATCCGCCCGCCCGAAAACCTCGGCATCTCCCGGACGGAATCCGATCCGCGCGAACTGCAGAGAGTGTACTTTATCGGACGAAATGAAGCGCTGAAACAGCTTCCCGCAATGAAGGAATTTCTCGCGAAATGAAACTCACCGTTCTCACTGATAACAACACCATAATCGACCGGTATTATCTCGGCGAGCCGGCACTCTGTTTTTACCTGGAAGAAGGGGATCACCGGATTCTCTTTGACACCGGATACTCCGATGTATTTATCCGGAATGCAGAAGCGCTCGGCATTGACCTGCATGCAGTAACCGATATCGTTCTGTCCCACGGACACAATGATCATACCGGCGGCCTGCGGTACCTCATGGATGCCATGGACTGCACGAATGTACGGCTGACCGCGCATCCGGGCGTCTTTGCGAAGCGGGAATATGAGGGTCTTTCGGTCGGGTCTCCTGTGACGGAAGAAGAATGCCGTGCCCGCGGGATCCGTATGAACCTGACATGCACTCCGGTGAAGATCAGTGACCGTCTGACCTTCCTGGGGGAAATTCCCCGGGTGATGTCATTTGAATCCGCATTTCCGGTCGGGATGATCAGGGAACACGGCACGGAATCCGAAGACTATGTCATGGATGACAGCGCACTGGTGTTCCGTGGGAAAGAAGGACTAACCGTAATCACGGGATGTTCGCATTCCGGTATATGCAATATCACAGAATACGCGCAGAGCCTGACGGAAGAGCGACTTCCGCTTCGGGGAATCATCGGCGGGTTTCATCTGATGAAGGATGACCGTCAGCTGCGCGAAACCGTATCGTATCTGAAAGAACATGTCACCGGCACGCTCTGCCCGTGTCACTGTGTATCGCTGTATGCGAAACACTGTCTGATGAAGGAACTGCCGGTGAAAGAAGTCGGTGTCGGAATGACACTCGAAGTGAACTGATAAGGAGGGATGGACAATGTTTGGACTGTGGATGATCCTCATCGTATGCATTATTGCCGCATTCGGCTTTCTTGCGGCGACCGGACAGCTGAAGACCGGCGTAAAGGGGAAGGCGGCTGCGCCGGATCTGAAGATGCCGGATATGGGAAAGGCAAAGAAGCTGATCCTGCCGGCGGCGGTTGTGGTGATTGCCGGAATTCTGCTCAGCGGGTCGTTTTATTCCGTTTCGGAAGACCAGCAGGCAGTGGTGACCACTTTTGGAAAGGTGACGCGGACGGACAGCGCCGGCGTGCACTTCAAGCTGCCGCTGATCCAGCAGGTGACAAAGGTGGACGTGACAACGCACGGCGCCTCGATCGGCTATGCGATTGAAAATTCCACGCAGGGCTGGGGCGAAAAGGAAAACCCCCAGATGATCACGGCGGATTTCAACCTGATCGATGTGGATTTCTACATTGAATACAAGGTGAATGATCCGGTGGCGTATCTGTACAACTCGGAGAATCCCGAGCTCATTCTGAACAACGAGGCGATGTCCTCGATCCGCGGCATTATCTCCGACTACAACGTCGATGATGTCATGACGATCGCAAAGGGCGAGATCCAGC
>CAMOOA010000082.1 GCA_946621045.1 uncultured Erysipelotrichaceae bacterium | reverse complement strand
AAATGGTCGGCTTCAATATTGAGCCGGTCATGAAAGGCATGAATATCAATGTCCGTCTTCCGGTGCTCGGCTACGTCAAAGCAGGCTATGACCTGTTCGCGGAGGAAAACTACCTCGGCGAAGAGGAGGCATCCATCGAGGATGCGGCCAGAGGCGACTATTATCTGCGTGTCACGGGTGATTCCATGAACGGCATCGGGATCCTTGACGGATCGCTTCTCCTTGTACGCCAGTGCAGCGATGTGGACAGCGGGAAAATAGCAGTCGTGCTCGTCGGTGATGAAGTTACGGTCAAGCGCATCGTCAAGAAGGAACGCATGATGATCCTGGAAGCCGCCAACCCGGAAGTGCCGAACCGCTACTATACTGCCCAGGAAGTGCGGGAACTGCCGGTAACGATCCTCGGTCAGGTGATTTCCGCCAAAACATATTATTAATTCCGGAAATGCGCTAAGATATTCGGCGGAGATAACTGCAGATATGAAAACAAGTGAATTCGATTACGACCTTCCGCAGGAACTGATTGCCCAGACGCCGCTGGCGGACCGGACAGGAAGCCGGATGATGGTCGTGCATAAAACAACCGGGGAAATTGAAGATACCTCCTTTTCCCGTATCGCGGAATACTTTCATGCGGGCGATGTGCTCGTCCGCAATAATACCCGCGTCATCCCTGCCCGCCTGTTCGGTACAAAGGAACAGACCGGCGCCCATGTGGAACTGCTTCTGTTAAGACAGGGAAAAGACGATGTCTGGGAATGCCTGGCCGGAAATGCCAAGGTCATCAAGCCCGGAACATTTATTTCGTTTCATGACGGAGAACTGCGCGCGGAATGCGTCGGTGTCGGAGAAAAAGGAATCCGGCAGATGAAGATGCATTACGACGGCATTTTCAACGAGATTCTGGACCGCCTCGGAAATGTCCCGCTTCCGCCGTATATCCGGAAAAAACTGGACGATCCGAACCGTTATCAGACGGTTTATGCGGCAATTGACGGCAGCGCCGCCGCCCCGACGGCAGGTCTTCATTTTACGGAGGCAGTCTTTGATCAGCTCCGTGCAAAAGGCGTTACGGTAACGGACGTCACCCTGCATGTCGGGCTCGGCACCTTCCGTCCGATGGATACCGATACGATCGAGGAACATGTCATGCATGAGGAAGTCTATTCCATGTCGCGGGAAACCGCCGATATCCTCAATCAGGCAAAGGCGGAACACCGCCGCATCATTGCGGTCGGCACCACCAGCGTCCGCACACTGGAAAGCGTATGGAACCGGTTCGGCAGATTTGAGAAATGCGACGGAGAAACAAAGCTCTTTATCTATCCGGGCTACGAATGGCATACGATCGACGCAATGCTGACGAACTTTCATCTTCCCAAATCCACCCTGCTCATGATGATCTGTTCCTTTGCGGACAAAGAACTGATTCTGAGCGCCTATGAAAGGGCAGTCCGTGAACGGTACCGCTTCTTCTCGTTCGGTGACTGCATGTTTATCACCAATGAATAAGGATGCTTATCTGAATTACCTGAAACAGCGGAAAAGCTCTCACAAGGTCAACTACTATCTGAAGTCCCTGAAGGAACTTGAGGAGATACGCGCTTCCTATGACCGGAAACCGCGGATGCTTTTGCATGCATGCTGCGCGGTCTGTGCTTCCTTTCCGCTCGAGTTTCTCTCACAGACGTTCGATCTGACGGTCTTTTTCAACAACTCCAACATCTGGCCGAAAGCGGAATACGACCGGAGGCTCGCCGAGCTTTACCGGTACCTCAGTGAAACCGGGCTGGATATTCCCGTGATCACGGTTCCCTATGACAATGAGGCATACATGAAGCCGCTTGCGCCGATGAAGGATGATCCGGAAGGATTCGGACGGTGTTTCTACTGTTACGCGGTGCGGATGAATCAGGCGTATGCATGGGCGGAAGAACACGGGTTTGACTTCTTCACGACAGTGATGTCCATCTCACGCCAGAAAGACAGCCAGAAGATCAATGAAATCGGCCGTTCGCTTTCCCGCCTTCACCCTTCCGTCCGTTATTTCTACAGCGACTTCAAAAAAGGCGGCGGACAGGTGCGGCAGAAAGAACTCTGCGATGCGCACTCCCTCTACCGCCAGGATTACTGCGGCTGCATCTATTCCTGGAAAAGCACTCATCCGGATCAGAACGTTCCGGAAACATAACCGCATATCGCCGGATTCCCTGCAATCCGGTTTCTTTCTGTTCCGGCAACAGCGATATAATAGTAACCATGCAGAATACTATTTCCCAGTTATCGCTTTCCCTTTTCGGTGACAGCGAACTTATCCCGATTCTGATGAAAGCCGCCGTGATCATTATCCTCTGCGGACTGGCGCGGCGGTTTTTCCCGTTTCCGAAACAGCGCGGTGAACAGATCACGGAACTGCCGCATCTTCCCTCTCTGCACCGGACGCAGACAGCGGTCCGTCCGGATGCCCGGGAATGGACGCTGCTTGTTCTGATCACCCTGCTTTATGCGGCGGCAAGCTTCCACCGTCTCGGCAGCACGGTACTGCCGCACACGACGTGGCAGCCGGTTCAGACACCGCAGAGCGTGATTCTCGAGCTGTATGAAGACACCCTGTTTGACCGGATCATGATCCTCACCGGGGAAGGAGACAACAATTCCCGCCCGGACGGATACCAGTTCGGACTGCACGAATTCACGATTGAACTGTCGGATGATCTTGAGACCTGGGAAACTGCCGGCGTCCTGAATGAAACCCGCTACTGCCAGTATATCGACACATGGGGATACTGGGACAAACGCTATGTCCGGCTTACAAGTTCAAGCAGCGCGGACACGGTAACGGAGATTGCCTTTGTGAATAACGCGATGCAGAAGGTGCTTCCGGTTCGGATCAAAGAGGATCCCGCCGCAGACACTGCATATCCCGCGGAAATCATGATCGATGAACAGGACGCAGTCACTGCGGACAACACGTATTATGATGAGAGTTTCTTCGATGAAGTCTATCATCCGCGGAACGCATGGGAAATCGCGGAAGGCCAGTACATGTATGCATCCGTGCACCCGCTGCTCGGCACGCAGATGATTGCCCTTTCGATCCGCCTCTTCGGCATGAATCCGTTTGCCTGGCGGCTTCCCGGCGCACTGACCGGTGTTCTGATGGTGCCGCTGCTCTGGTATCTGATCCGTCTTCTTGCGCGCCGGCCCGAACCTGCGCTGCTCGGTGCGGCGCTGCTTGCATGTGATTTCATGCATATCACCACTTCCCGGATCGCCACCCTCGAACCGATGAGCGTGTGCGCGATCCTTGTCATGTTCATCTTCATGGCCCGCTGGGTCAGAACATCATTCTTTGACCGGCCGCTCTCCGCATCCCTGCGGGAGCTGCTGTTCTGCGGCATCGCCACCGGCATCGGCATTGCCGTAAAATGGACCGCCTGTTACAGCGCGGTCGGTCTGGCACTGATCTATGTATATTCCATGGTCCTGCGGTATCAGGAATACCGCCGGCTGAAGCTGTTCTCCCTTCAGAACCACGGTCCTTTGACCGATGCCGAGCAGGCGGTGCTGAAGCGCGCGGAGCAGTTTCCGAACGACTTCCGCAAGACCATTCTCTGGTCCGTTCTGTTTTTCATCGGGATCCCGGTCGTGATCTACTTCCTGGCCTATATCCCCTGCCGCATCACACGGGACGGCTGGTCGCTGCGCGCAGTCGCAGATCAGATCCGCTATATGTATGAGTACCACATCGGTCTTGACGCAACCCATCCCTATCAGAGCACCTGGAACCAGTGGCTGCTGGATGAACGTCCGGTCTGGTACTACAGCAAAGAAGATCTTTCCGGGGCGTATCATACCATCGCATGCTTTACCAATCCGGCACTCTCGCTGGCCGGTCTTGTCACCATCCTCTTCACGTTCGCGGATGCGGTCCGCACATGGAAACCGGCTCCGGTCGTGATTTCCGTCGGTTATATCACCGCGCTTGCGCCGTGGCTTCTCGTTGACCGCTGTGTCTTTGCCTATCACTTCTACCCGACCAGCATCTTCATGACGGCGTCGATCGCCTGGTGCTTCTTCCGGCTAGTTTCGGCGCGTCCAAAACTGAAGTGGATTCCGCTGGTCTATACAGCGGTGGTGCTGCTCATTTTTGTCATTTATCTTCCGGTGCTTACCGGTTTTGGCACAACATATGATTTTGTGCATGCTCTGGAGATTATCCCGTCATGGTATTTCGGCTGACCCGCAGAAGCACCTGCTTTCTGATCGCCGCACTGCTTGCGGTGCTTTTCTGTCTTCCCTATCTGACATCGGATTTTCTGGCGCTCGAGCATGACACCCTGTTTCACCTTTCCCGCATCGAAGGACTTTCCGAAGCAATCGGCAGAGGTGATTTTCTTCCTGCGCTCTATCCGTATAAAAACGACGGATTCGGTTATGCCAGTCCGCTGTTTTACTGCGATCTTCTGCTCATTCCGTTCAGCCTTGCAATGCGGGCGGGGCTGCCGCTGGTCTGGTGCTACAAGATTCTGATTCTTTCCGCCACGCTGTTCAGCTGCTATGCCGTGCTGCGCCTCCTTGTGCGCATCACGGGTAATTCGTTCACTGCGGCCGCTGTCACCGCAGCCTTCTGCTTTTCCAGCTACCGGATCACCGACGTTTATGTGCGCGGCGCTGTCGGAGAAATGATGGCGATCGGCTTTCTTGCGGTAGTCGTCACAGGTCTCCGCGATCTTCTGGAAGCCCGCGATACCCGCGGCGGATGGCTGCTGTACGGCGGACTCTGCGGTCTGATCTTCTCCCACAATCTGACGTTTCTGTTCGGAGCGGTCTGTGTCATTCTGACCGTTACAGCTTATCTTGACCGGATCGACGGCAGAATTCTGCGTACCGGTCTGACCGCGGTAACCGGCGCATTTCTCAGCACTGCCTGGTTTACCCTGCCGATGATCGAACAGCTGAACAGCCAGCGGTTCATCCTGCATTATTATGCCGGGGCTTCGCAGCTGGAACGCTATGCGATGCCGCTCTGGAAATATATTGCGGAGCGCACCGTATTCGGCTACGGGGAAAACGACATTCCAAGAGACCGGCAGATGCTTGTCAATATCGGTCTTGCCCTTACCGCCCTCTCCCTGCTGTTTCCGATCACGCTTGCGTTTAAGCGGAAGCCGCATCCTGCACGGTTTGAAACCGCGGCCTGGGTGCTCGGCATGCTCTGCCTGATCCTTCCCTGCGACATCTTTCCGTGGGAATCCTTTTCCGCGCTCCGCGTTCTGCAGTTTCCCTGGCGGCTGATGACACCGGCGCTGATTCTGTTACTGCCTCCGTCTGCCGCTGCGGCAGACCGTCTGTTTCACGGAAAAACCGTTCCTGCGGTGCTGTTTGCGGTTGTGATCCTCACAGAGGGCGTCTGGCATCTGCTTCCGGCATTCAGCCGTCCGTTCGGCATTACCTCCCGGACGACCTGGCAGGATATCACTTCCGGAAAACTGATCGATCCCTATTATTCCGCAACCTACATGCGGGTGGAACTTGCCGGCGGAGACTATCTCCCCGACAGTTCGCCGGACTTCCGCACGGAAATTCCTTCCGTCCGTGATGCATACGGCAATCCGGTCGATGCGTCAGTCAGCCGGGACGGCGCCGTGCTTACGGTTACTCCGGATACGCTTCCCGAAGGTCAGGTTCTGGAGCTTCCGCTCACCTGGTACAAAGGATATGCATGCACTGTCAGCGGAACCGAAATTCCGGTCAGCGCTTCCGAGCGGGCACTGGTCATGATCGAACCGGAAACAAACGGAACGATCCGGGTATGGTACCGCGGCACCCTTCTGCGCCGTCTCTGCATCCCGCTGTCTTTGATCTGCACCGCGGCCGCAGCG
>CAMOOA010000081.1 GCA_946621045.1 uncultured Erysipelotrichaceae bacterium | reverse complement strand
ATCGGAGAGACCGGGGACATCCTCACCATTCCGCAATATGCGGTATTTCTCCTGGGAAGACATAGCGTGAAATTCTGACCTCCGGCATTCAGGCATTGAATATCCGCATATTTGAAACTCTCCGGGTGTGTTTCACATGAAGATACCGGAACGGAATCATATAATACTCTCGGATGTAGAGGTACTTGTATGAAACCTGTTTCCGGTATTTTTTTCGCACTGATCACCCTGATCTTTGCGTGCTTTATGGAACTGAACAAGCAGACAATATTTGGCTGGGTTCTTCTGATTCTTGCGGCAATCGGCTTTGTATATTGTTACCGCCGTTTTGGAAATAACGGATGGAAGAAAGCCGGTCTCTGGCTGGCCTATCTGTTCTCTTTTGTATTGATCATTGCCGTCTCCTGGCCGCCGGTAAAGCCGGTGAAAGCCGGCGATCACCGCAACCCGCAGTACACCTCTGTCATCATGACCGGATACGGTCTGGTTCAGGGCATATACAACAGGGAACGCACTGTGGAGATCTTCGCAGGCATTCCCTACGCAAAGCCGCCGGTCGGCTCCCTTCGCTGGCACAGCCCCGAAGATCCCGATTCCTGGCAGGATGTACGGGTATGCGATACCTTTGCGCCGATGTCCATGCAGGTAACGGATCTTCCCGCTTATTCCTCCATTGCCCGGATCGTCGGCTACCATGACTACAAGGTTTTCCTCGATGATAATTACCGCCCGCCGGTCAGTGAAGACAGCCTGTATCTCAATATCTGGAAACCCGCCGGAGAAGTTACCGATCTGCCGGTACTGGTCTATATTCATGGCGGCTCCCTGCAGACCGGTCAGCCGTGGTATGAAGACTACAGCGGGGAAGGCTTCGCAAAGGATAATGTCATCACCGTAAACATGGGATACCGGCTTGGCGTATTCGGTTTTCTGGCCGATGAAACAATGCTGGAAGAAGAAGGCACAACCGGAAACTATGGTCTGCTGGACCAGATCAAGGCGCTCGAATGGGTCAAAGACAATATCGCCGCATTCGGCGGTGACCCGGAAAATGTCACAATTGTCGGCGAGTCCGCCGGCGCAGTCTGTGTAGATGCACTCTGTACCTCGCCGCTGGCAGAAGGACTGTTTCAGCGGGCAATTCTGGAAAGCAGTACGATTTCCTCTCCTGTGCCGCCGCATTCCTTCCGTCTGTTTGATGAAGCGATTGCCTCCGGAAATGATCTGAAACAGCGTTATAATGCGTCTTCCATTGATGATCTTCGCAAAATACCGGCCGAACAGCTGGTGAAGGAAGCCTCCACCCAGCACCATGTCACAATTGACGGAACGGTACTGACCGATCTGCCTTATAACCTTCGGAAACAGGGCATTCACAATGAAACCGCCCTCCTCCACGGGTTCAACCTGGAGGAAAGCGGACCGTTTATTCTCTTCTCGCATGCAAATCTCAAAAACTATGAAACAAAGGTGCGCGCCTATTTCGACGAATACGCCGATGAAGTCCTTGCCCTTTATCATCCGGAAACCGATGAAGAGGCAGACCGGTACTGGGCGGAAATCTACGGCGCGGTATTCTTTAACTACTCCCACGACTGTCTGAACCGTCTGATGAAGGAAACAGAGCCGGTCTATGAGTACCGCTTCTCCAAGGCAAACGGCAGACTGTCCAGCTGGCACAGCGGAGAGATGATCTATGCGTTTGGAATGATTCCGAATGACTCAAAACTGTTTGATGAAACCGACCGGCATCTCAGCGATGTCATGCATGCATATTGGACCAACTTTGCCCGGACCGGCGACCCCAACGGAGAAGGCCTTCCGTTATTTGAGACCGGCACCGAACAGCTGATGGAGTTTGATACAGAGATCCGCGTCATCGATAACCCCTACCGTCCGTTATATTACATTCTGGACAAAATGCAGAGATTCAGGTAATTCACTGAGCAGAAATATAGCCTCAAATGAAAGCCCGAGGAACACCAGAAGATTCCTCGGGCTGTTTCAGATTCAGAACATTCACGCATGAGTGCCGCAGGATTCCTGCTTCACTGCTGTTTCAGAATACCGGTTGTTTCATCAAAGTAATAGCTGGTTCCGCCGATTACTGTCCAGCCTTTTGCCATCAGACCGGTTTTGTAATCATAGAAATAGGTTTTGCCGGCCTGTCCGGGATAGGCTTTCGCAAGTCTTCCGGAAATCGTGACCCACCCTTTCAGCATTTTACCGTTTTCATCATAGCGGACCCATTTTCCCTTTTTGTTCAGAATTGCATCTCTGACCTGTTCACCCATCCCGGCAGTGGTATGATCCGCCGCCTCGGTATAGTTGTTGGAATCCCGGACGATGGTATTCATCTTTTTGGCGTCGGTTTTCCATACATCTTCATCCTGGTAGATATAGGGAATCCATACTTCCTTTCCCTCCGCCTTGGCGCCGTTATAGACCGTATCCAGCCAGTACCATGCCCCGCTCTCCGGATCAAAGATTTCCCTTCCGCGCTCCAGACCGTATTTTATATCCGTAAGATTTTTCGGATCGCCGGCCACTGCCTGCCGCGTGCTGTTTTCATACCAGTAATACTTTCCGTTATATCTGCAGAAGCCGAATGCTTTGCATGCAGCACGATCATCATCCGGGTCATATTCATCCGGATTGTAATCTCCCGCAATTGTTTCGATTACGATGGAAACGGATTTTTTTGTAATCTCATCGGTAACAGTGATTGTTGCGGTCTTATACTTTCTCAGCGCTTTTATGGTTCCGTCACTGTTTATCACAACGACAGACGGATCGGACGAGGTGTATTTCAGCCTGGCCGCCGCTCCTTCCGGGTAGACCCTGACCAGGTCTTCCGTTTTCATTTCATCACCTTTTCTCATTATGAGCGGCGATCCCACCGCATTGTACAGATTTGTAACGTTGCTGAAAACAGTCACTTTCTTCTCTGCTTTCTTTACGGTAGTTACGGGCTTGCCGCCGGAGAATGTTGTACTGGTGACAGTAGCCGTGATTACCGCACTGCCGCATTTCCGTCCTTCGAGTGTGGCTGCAGTTCCGTTCTGCCATACTTTGACAACACTTTCATCCGATGAAGCATAGCTGACATCCGTTACCGCCGCATCTGCCGGCTTGCAGGAGAACGATGCAGTCATGGATTCCTTCAGCCCGAGCCTTGTGCTGTCGGTGCTGAGCGTTACGGATGAAACTTTTTTATTCCGTCTGATCTTGTAGTCTGTCCATGGCTTCTTGTCATATCCTGCTGCCCCTTCCGGAACAATAAATGTTATATCCGCGCCGTCATACATCAGGGCATTTGAGTTTGCGAAACTGTAGGCCGGTGCCTTCATACTGCTGATAAAGACTGTTTTCAGTTTCTGGCAGCTCGCAAAGGCAAACGGCGCAAATTCCGTCACGTGCCCCGGAACAACAAATGTTCCTTCTGTCGCGGGCGGAACTGTACACAGTGTTTTTCCGTCTTTCGAATACAGTGCGCCGTTTTCGGATTTATAGTACTGATTCCCTGCACTGACATTAATTTTCGAAAGATCATACGCACCCATGAACGCAGACGGGATGATTTCGTCAACTGTTTCGGGAATCGTCAGCTGCTGCACGGAATGAGAGAACTTTAAAGTGAATACAGATCCGTTGTCTTCTTTCTGAAAGCGTCCGCCTATTTTTCTGACCGGCAGCCCATCGATCGAATCCGGAATACGCAGATTTTTTTCTTCACCGTCATACTGGATGATCATCCGGTAGGTCCTGTCCTCCGCGCTTGTTGTTTCTCCTCCGTAGGTCGCCATCAGACCATACGGTTCTTCGTAGAACTCATACCTCCGGGGTTTCGTGCGCGTTACAAAGCCGGCTTCCGCAACATAGTATGTCGTTCCGATTCTGAAAATGGCATTTCTGTGATTTTCTCCGCTGCCGCCGGCCTTTCCGCCGTACCGCGCATGTGCCTCAAGCCCGCACCGCGCCGCAAGTTCTATGATCAGATTTGTTGCGCCCCAGCAGTCTCCTTCACCGACAAGAATCATCGTCTCAGGTGCGGAATAATATCCGTAAATGAACTGTTCCGCAACGCACCTTGTGATTGCCTCTGCTTTTTCAAGATCTGTCTTCTTCGGGGTCACATAGGTTTTTATTGCCCACGCATACCATTTTTCACACAATGCCTTGCGTTCTTCGGCAGTCATCGCTTTCGCTTCATCATAGGAGATCGGAAGCCCGGGAAATCCTGCCTGCAGGATTTCCGCATCCTCTGTTTCTTCTTCAATCTCCTGCAGTTCTTCTTCGACTATTGAAACAGATTCTTCCCACTCCGTTTCCGGAAGGAAAATATCTTCCGCCTCATCAGATATCTCTTCCTCTTCCGTTTCTGCAGAAACGGACGGATTAGCCGTTTCCGGAAGCTCCTGTTCTTCCGGTCCGGACAATTCTTCTGCGGGAGAATTCTGCGGTTCATCAGCCGCAGAATCAGTTTCCGCTGTCTGCAGTTCAGATTCCTCAGCCTCCGGAACCGCCTCCGGTGATTCCGACTGTTCATTATCCGGCTCAGCAGTAATTTCTGCAGTATCTTCTGCTGTTTCCGGGTTTTCTTCCGCTGCGGATACCAGCCCTCCGTTAAGGCATAATGTCAGGCTCAATAACGAGATCAAATATATTTTCATCACAACCTCCGTCAGTTCTGATATATCCTTCATTTTACACTAAGGAAAGTTTCTGTTTTTCATAATGCCTTCCTTTTCTGCTGTGGAGACAGAAGCCGGCGGACAGTCAGTTTCTGCGTGCAGAATAAATCCCGGCGCGTCTGCCAGAATCAGTGACAAATGCGCCGGGATTAATGTTTTTTTGTATATCTGATTGATCAGATCAGTAATTTTCTTCGTGGATTTCGAAGAAGCTCTGCGGATGCGCGCAGACCGGGCAGATATCCGGTGCCTGAGTTCCGACAACGATATGTCCGCAGTTGCGGCATTCCCATACCTTGACTTCACTCTTCTTGAAGACTTCCTGCATCTCCACATTCTTGAGCAGTGCACGGTAGCGTTCTTCGTGATGCTTTTCAATCGCCGCAACACCGCGGAATTTCTCCGCAAGCTCAGGGAATCCTTCTGCTTCGGCCGTCTTCGCAAAACCTTCATACATGTCGGTCCACTCATAGTTCTCACCATTAGCGGCAGCCTCAAGGTTTTCCGCTGTGGAGCCGATGCCGTTGAGTTCCTTGAACCACATCTTGGCATGTTCTTTCTCGTTTTCCGCTGTCTTCAGGAACAGTGCCGCAATCTGTTCAAAGCCTTCCTTCTTTGCCTTGGACGCAAAATACGTGTATTTGTTTCGAGCCTGGGATTCACCGGCAAACGCAGCTTCCAGATTCTTTTCCGTCTGTGTTCCGGCATACTTGTTTCCGGCGGGTTTTACTTCCTCCAGCTGATCACCGCTGACACCGCAGATCGGGCATACCGCGCTCTCTGCATTCTCTGCCTCAAATACTTCTCCGCATACTAAACATTTAAATGTTGCCATGAATTAATTCCTCCTTCTTTCCTGGCGTCTTATATCCCATACGAAAGGACAGTTCCGTATGAGTCGTTTTGCATAATTCCGGATGATGATTGGTTTTCTCTGTACAATCTATATCTTAAGAATACAGGTTCATCCGCAGTTAGGAAAGTATAAAGTCTGTACCGCAGAGTACCTGTTTACAGGATACCGCCAGTTGTCAGTTTTCTTTGTGAACCGATGGTTTACAGGCAGAAAAAACGGTCTTTCCGGAATACCGGAGAGACCATGCATTGTTCAGAAACTCATTATTTCCGGCTGTTCACTTCAGTTTCAGCGGCCGGATTCTGGTTAATACCAGTTTTGCGACTGTTCCGATCAGAATACCGGTAGGTATCGATCCCAATAACAGATACGGCAGGATTG
>CAMOOA010000080.1 GCA_946621045.1 uncultured Erysipelotrichaceae bacterium | reverse complement strand
TGCCATGACCGCAAAGCACTGGGATGAAGTGAAGGATCTTGAAGGCTACACCGATTCGGTAAAAGGATATCTTGCGGCGAACATGGAACTGGAAAACGCATTGACCTATCTGGTCGGCAGACTGGAAGAGAAGGGCATTGCGGATGATACGGTCATTGTCATCGCTGCCGATCACTTCCCGTACGGACTGGATTACGGCGAAGCGCTGAACGAAAGCGACAACCTGGCGAATCTTTACGGCTACCAGCCGGCAAACTATCTGGAGCGGGACCACAACCGTCTGATTCTCTGGAGCGGATGTCTGGAAGAGGAAGAACCGATCATTGTCGATACGCCGACCTCCAGCATCGATATCCTTCCGACGCTGCTGAATCTCTTCGGCGCAGAGTGGGACAGCCGGCTTCTGCCGGGACGGGATGTATTCTCCGACCGGATGCCGCTGGTCTTCAATCTGAACTATGACTGGAAGACCGATAAAGGAACCTATATTGCCGGAACCGGTGTATTCACCCCGAATGAAGGTGTTGAAGTCAGCGATACGTATGTAGACAGTATCCGCCAGATCGTACAGAACCGGCTCAGCTACTGCAGAGGAGTGCTCCGCACCGATTACTTCTGGCATGTGCTGGGAAATGAGAATGACGAAACGAAAAGCACAGTGAATGAATCAGATCAATGATTCCTCACTGTGTTTTTTTTACATCAGGACTGATTATGTTCTGCTCTGCGGATCTCATGAACCAGCAGGGAGACCGACGCGATCATCATGATCAGCTCGGTGACCGGCTGGGCATGGATCATGCCCTGAAAGCCGAACAGCTTGTTGAACAGCAGTAATAACGGAATATAGAGAATCAGCTGCCGGATCAGTGTGATGACAAAGGCATACTGCGGTTTGCCCATCGCCTGAAAGGACATCCGGCTCATGGAGGTGGCGCCGACGCACGGCAGGATGAACATGATTGCCCGCAGGACTACACTGCCCGTCTGAATGACCTCCGGGGACTGCGTGAAGATGGAGATCAGCTGCGGCGCAAAGATGCCGTAAACTGCCATCAGCGCCAGTTCTGTCAATGATACGGTCATGACACCGGCTTTCAGCACATCGATCATCCGCTGATAGTTTCCGGCACCGTAGTTATAGCCCATGATGGGCTGGGTTCCTGCCGCAAATCCCTGATAAATATAATTGCCGAGGGAGAGGATCTTCTGCGCAATGCCCATGGCCGCAACCGTCAGTTCGCCATAGGATACCGCAAGGTTGTTGTTTACGATATACGCACCGGAAGTAAGCAGGGTTTCCAGTGTTGCGGGAACGCCGACCCAGAAGATTTCCTTCAGGATCTCCGCTGTCGGCACCAGCATGTCTCTTCTGGGCTGAAGGATCGTCTTCTTTGTAAGGTAAAAATACAGGGAACAGCCCGTTCCGACCGCATTGCCGAGAATCGTCGCAATGGCGGCGCCTTTGATCTTCATCCCGAAGGTAAAGATAAACAGCGGGTCCAGAATGATATTCGTAATGGTTCCGGCGATCATTCCAAGCACGGAATATTTTACGGAGCCTTCACTTCGAAGAAATGCTCCGAAGGTATAACTGCCCATCGTAAAGAGACTTCCCGCAAGAATGACGGAGACATAATCTGCAGTATAGGCAAACGTATTTGCCTTTGCGCCGAGGGCAGTGACGATCGGATTCAGAAAGAGCAGGCCGAATATCGCCACAAGAATACTGTTGAATACGGTCAGCACGAATCCGGTGGTCAGGGTGTGCTCTGCCGTATCCCGGTCGCCCGCACCGAGTTTTCTTGCGATCAGAGAAGAGGCACCGGTGCCGATCATATTGGACAGTGCAATCGTGATCATCATGACGGGATAGGCAAGATTGACTGCCGCAAGCTGATAATCATCATGCATTAAGCCGATGAAATAGGTGTCCACGAGATTGTAGAGCACCATGATGCACATGCCCGCGATCAGCGGAACACCGAGTTTGATGACGGCTCTCGCAGGGGCTTCCTGAGAGAGAATATAGATACGCTGATCCTGTTTTACGGATGACTGTGACATAACCAGCTGTCTCCTTTGAAAAATACGGTTGTTAACAAATACCGGAAACTGTTAATCCGGTACAGAAATATATAGCACGGGTTCCGACCGTATTCAAACCCATGCGGGGGTGTTAACGGACGTTTTTTCGGAAAGCGTGCCTATAATGAACCTGAAGGAAAAACAGGTAAATGATGACCATTCAGGAAGCAATCGCCGCACGGCATTCCGTGCGAGCATATACCCCAGAACCCATTCCGCAGAAGCTCCGCGGGCAGCTGAATGCCTGCGCACTGGAATGCGGCAGGGAAGGCAATGTTCATATCTTCATCCGGTATGATGACCCGGATGGATTTGATTCACGGCTTGCGCACTACGGAAACTTTAAAAACGTGAATAACTATATTGTGCTGGCAGGCAAAAAGGATGCGGACTTTGATCTTCGCTGCGGGTATTACGGAGAAAAACTGGTGCTCTTTGCCCAGCAGCTTGGACTGAATACCTGCTGGGTCGCACTGACGTTTAACAAGCGGAAGGTAAAGGAAATCCTTTCGGACGGCGAGTCACTGTGCATGGTGATTGCGCTGGGCTATGGTGAAACACAGGGAACAGCGCATAAAGGCAAGACTGTACACGATGTGAGTGTCAGTGCGGATGCGCCGGACTGGTTTGCGGAAGGGGTAAACGCTGCCCTGCTTGCGCCGACCGCAACCAACCAGCAGAAATTTCAGTTCGCATACCGCGACGGGGAAGTGCATCTGAAATCAAAAGGATTCGGACCCTGTCTTCAGACAG
Organism: uncultured Erysipelotrichaceae bacterium; assembly: GCA_946621045.1. The sequence continues at coordinate 3,129 of CAMOOA010000080.1, read as the reverse complement.
ATCTTGGCATCGTGAAATATCACTTTGAGGCAGTGACGGGAAAAACAGTCATAGTCGACTGAAGGAGTAAGGAAACATGGAAGCACTGGAGAGCATTCTGACAAGACGCAGTACCAGACGAATGAAACCGGAGATTCCGGATAAAAAACTGATCGAAAAAGTAATCGCGGCAGGACGTGCTGCGCCGAGCGGATCCAACAGCCAGAAAACACGTCTGATCGTGATCACCAGGAAGAAGGAACTTGATCAGCTGGCAGAACTTGTACAGCGGGAATTTGCGGAGATGGAAGTAACGGATGACATGTATGTCTCCCTGAAGAGTTCCATTACCCGCGCCAAAGAAGGAAACTACGTATTCCATTACAATGCGCCGGTCCTGATCGTGACCGCAAACAAGAAGGACTACGGCAATGCGATGGCAGACAGCGCCTGTGTGCTCGAGAATATGATGATTGCGGCAAATGCGCTGGATCTTGGCTCCTGCTGGATCAATCAGCTGCACTGGCTGACAGATCATGCGATTGTCCGTGACTGCATGAAACAGCTTGGCATGGAAGACGATGAGTTTGTGACAGGCGGGCTGATCCTCGGCTACGGCGCAGAGGGCATGCCGGAACGCGGCGCCCGGAAACCGACCGGAAATCCGGTCTCCTGGATTGAGTGAATCATTGGTTGGAAATACAGTTGCCTTACCCGGCAGCTGTTTCTTTTCTGACGTATATTGCAAAGCATTGTATATTGCATAACAATATAGTTATGAATAATGCACAGTTTAAAAAGGGCATTCTTCCGCTCTGTGTGCTGACACTTCTGAGCAGGGAAGATGGCTATGGATATGATCTGACCACACGCATCGCGCAGGAACTTGATGTTAAAGCGGGAACGATTTATCTCGTGCTTGGGCGGCTTAAGGAAAGCGGTTATGTCACAACGTACCTGAAAGAAGCGGAAAAAGGACCTGCCAGAAAGTATTATCATCTGACAAAAACAGGAAGAACCTATCAGAAACAGCTGCTGGAGGAATGGAACCGGTTTTCTGAGTCAACGGGGAGGCTATTGAATCATGGATAAGGCAGAATATACCTTCCGGCTGAGAAGCGGGCTTCTCAACTATCCGGAGTCGTTCCGAGAGGAAATCATGGAATCATTTGAGTCTCATTATGCCAATGGTGTCGCACAGGGGAAACGGGTTTCTGTAATTCTGGAGGAGTTCGGTGATCCGGAAGTGCTTCTGAAAGAAATCGATGAACTGTATCACAACCATCCGGACAAATCGAAAATTGACGCGCTCTGGGTTTCAAAGAACCGCGAGCTGATGCGGAATCTGACCGATTTCAAGATGGGGGCTTCAATCCTGATCCCGGCACTCTTTGTGCTGATGATTATTCTGCATCAGCTTGGCATCATCTGAGCGGAAGGAAGGCGGATCTATGGAAAAAAACGAATACAGACTGCGTCTGCGCAGGGCACTTGGAAATTCTTCCGCAGAACTCTGTGACGAAGTAATGCATGCATTTGAAGAATACTATGCGGAAGAGCTGGGTTCCGGAAAGCATCCGCAGGATATTCTGGATTCCTTCGGAAGTCCGGAGGATCTCGCAAAGGAACTTGTCCGAAAACGGCGTCAGACCTCTGCGGATTCGTTCAATGCGGTCTGGACGCAGAAACAGAATGATCTGAACCGCACCTATACCTATAACCGCTCCACGATTGCGGTCTGTGTTCTTCTTGTGCTGTTCTGCGTTGTGTTCTGGATCCTGTTTCTTTCAGGAAACATGTTCGGATCCCGCTGAGTGCATGTTTTATGCACACAGCAGGATGATGTATTATCGTTTTTATTAATGAACCGGAGGCAATGGTATGTTTCGTGAACTGGTACGCAAAAAACAGCAGATCTCTCAGGAGGAATGCATTGAAATTCTGAAGAATGAAAAACGAGGCGTTCTTTCCGTACATGGCGATGACGGATATCCGTACGGCATGCCGCTGAATCATTATTATTGCGAGGAAGACGGAAAACTGTATTTTCACAGCGGAATGATCGGTCATAAAGTGGATGCGCTTCGCCGGAACAGTAAAGTGTCTTATTGCGTTTATGATGAGGGATACCGGAAGGAAGGCGAGTGGGCACTGAATATCCGCAGTGTAATCCTGTTCGGTCATATTGAATTCATTGAAGACCGGGAGAAGATCTATGAGATTTCCCGGAAGCTGAGCTACAAGTTCACGGATGATACTGCCTATATCGAACATGAGATCGAGCACTCCGGACCGCGGACACTGATGTTTGCGCTGACCATTGAACATATGACCGGAAAACTGGTCAATGAAGCCTGACACAAATACTATGAAGAAACGAAAGAATAAAGATACCGGTCTCTATATTGGTGCGGACGGATGCCGGAACGGATGGATCGCGGCTGTGCTGGATCGCGGGACACTGCGGCTGGAGCGGTATGATTCTGTATCATCTCTGACGGAAACCTATCCAGAGTTTGATGCCTTTCTGATCGATATGGCAATCGGACTGCGTGACAACGCAGAAGAGATCCGCCCTGATGATGCGGCACGCAAGTTACTTGGAAAACGGGCATCCACGATTTTCTCCATTCCATGCCGGAAGGCAGTGTATGCGGATGATGAAGCCTCACAGAAGAAAGCGAATATTCAGGCGTTCGGGAAGAGTCTTGCAAAACAGACCATGATGATTATTCCGAAGATCCGTGAACTGGATGAATTTCTGAATACACATCCGGAATACAAAAACCGGATCCTGGAGAGTCATCCGGAACTGGATTTCGGACGGCTGAACGGTGAAATTCTGATGAGTCATAAGAAGAAGCCGGAAGGAATTGCGGAGCGGGAACAGATCCTGAAACACTGTCTTCCCGGTATCCCGATACCGGACTGGAAGAAGACTTCACAGGAACTGAAATGCAATATTGATGATCTGCTTGATGCGGTGTGTCTTGCGGTAACCGGAAAACTGATGAGACAGGGGCATTGCGAAACGATACCGGAACACCCGCAGAAAGATGCCTGCGGATTATACATGCGGCTGACAGTGCCGCAGAAGGGAATCATGAAACGTATGGCACAGAAGAAAGTCGCTGTTGTGACAGGCGGTGC
>CAMOOA010000079.1 GCA_946621045.1 uncultured Erysipelotrichaceae bacterium | reverse complement strand
ACCATGCGCACGCTTGCCGAAAACATGGCATGGCTTCTCAGATGCATTGAGGCCGGAAGAGCGGCCGGTGTAAAGGAACCGGAGTATGAAGCACCGATCCGGACCAACTTTATCCGCTGACGGTTCATTCCGTTATAAGACAAAGGAAAACCGGCAGGTCATGGCCTTCCGGTTTGTTACTCATCGATATCGAATCCGTTATGTTCACTGACCGTCCGGAACCATGTTCCGGATTTTTTGATTGTCCGCTTCTGCGTGCTCAGATCCAGCGCCGCAAATCCGTAGCGGTTTTTGAATGCGTTGTTCCAGGACCAGCAGTCCGTTGCGGTCCATGCATGAAAGCCGAAACAGGCGGACCCTTCCTGAATTGCCCGGTGAAGCAGGGAAAGGTGTTCTTTATAGAATTCTATACGGTAGTCATCGCGGATGGATCCGTCAGCTTCCGCAAACCGTTCTTCCGCTTCCACGCCCATTCCGTTTTCGGAGAGATACCACGGGATGTTGCGGTATTCCGTCTTTACGGCCATGGCGATATCATAAACTGCCTGCGGGAAGATTTCCCAGCCGCGGTAGGGGTTGATGCGTCTGCCCGGCATCTCATAATCTTCAAAATACCGGTCCGGCATCCATTCATCGGTATTCAGTGCGGTTTCGCGCGCCTTCACACGCCGCGGATGATAATAATTCAGACCGAGAAAATCGACGGTGTTCTCCATCAGGATTTCCGCATCGCCGGGATTCGCTGTAAAGAGGACATTGTCCTGTTTCAGCGTCTGAATCAGATGTTCCGGAAAGACGCCGTGCACTGCCGGCATAAGGAAGAACCGGTTACAGAAGTCCTCCGCAAACGCGGAAGCCGCAAGGTCTTCGGGAGAATCTGATCTCGGGTATGCGGGTGTGAGATTCAGAATGATGCCGATCGTGCCGGGAAGGTTCATGGCACGGTATTCCCTGACCGCAAGGGCAGAAGCGAGATTCAGATGATAGATCACCTGAACGGCATCCTTTCCGTGATTGTGATATTTCGGCCAGTGAAACCCATAGAGATAGCCGGCTTCCGCAATGACCATCGGCTCATTGAACGTTACCCACCGACTGACATCATTTCCGAAGAGGGAAAAGGCGGTTTCCGCATATTTCACATACAGATCGACGACATGCCGGCTGGTCCATCCGCCGTACTGTTCGAGAAGTTCCTGCGGCAGATCGAAATGATGGAGATTCAGAATCAGCTCAATGTCATTTTCTTTTGCGGCACGGATCACATCACGGTAGAACGCGGCTCCTTCGGGATCCGGTTCCCCCGTTTCAAGGTCCGCGATCAGGCGGGTCCACTGAATGGAAGTCCGATAGGAATTGAACCCCATTTCTTTCATCAGCGCAAAGTCTTCACGGTAATGATGAAAAAAGTCACAGGTTACTTCCGGACCGACACGGCTGAAAAAATCATCCGGGCATTCGTGATACCAGTGATCCATGATGCTTTGATGGGGCTTTTCAAAGAATCCTTCCGTCTGAGGACCGCTTGCGGCAGCGCCCCAGAGAAACCCGTCGGGAAAAATAAGGCGCGCTGTCACAGGAGTTCTCCGTGCAGACTGCGGAAATGACATGCGGCGCCGACCAGATTCGCATGATTGCGGAACCGGCATGTTCTGAGATCCGGTTTGACAAATGCGCTCTGATAGGGACCGATGACTTCTTCGATATAGCGGTTCATCTGCGGGATGAGATCCTCGCGGGCACTGATCCCGCCGCCGATCAGGATCCGCTCGGGATCATAGATCTGCTGGAGCGTAAGGATCCCGATTGCCGCAGAGGTGTAAAAGCGGCCGACATGCTTTGCGAAGATCCGATTGGATGAGGCGCCGGAAAACAGGCGTTCGCCGGTAAGACTGCCGGTCTCAAGACCGGCTTCCTCCTCCGCGTGACGGATCGTTTTGACGGTGGAATAGTGCGACCAGACATGGCGTTCCCCGGTATCGGGATTGCCGTCGGTAATGATCAGACCGAACTCCCCGGCACTGTTATGCGCACCGCGGTGGATCCTGCGGTTCTTGATGACCGTTCCGCCGACACCGGTTCCGATTACGATCACCACGCAGTCGCTGATATCCGCTGCTTCTCCCAGTTCGAGTTCCGCAAGGGAAGCGCAGTTGGCGTCGTTTTCAATTTCAACCGGCGCATGCAGGGTTGCGGAAATCAGTTCCCGGATATTGGGCCCGTGCAGGTAGGGGACAGCGCTGACACCGTTGACAAAGCCGGTGGCACTGTCGACTGCGCCGGGTGAACTGATGGCGGCAGCGTCTGCGCCGAGCTCGGTAAAGACCATGCAGATATTGCGCAGAAGCTGTTCCAGCGACGGCGGCGTGGGAAAGCTGCCGCTTCCGGTCACATTGCCGAGCGGGTCAGTAAGTCCATATTTTACGGAGCTTCCTCCGATATCGAATGCGAGCAGTTTCATGACTTCAATCCTCTGAGTACTATCATATCTGTTCCATTGGGGTTCCGTCTTCCGGAAGTTTCCGATACAGCGTGAAATACATGGTGATAAAGCAGGCAAGACCGCCGATCAGATTGGAAATCGGCTCTGCCAGATATACTCCGTTTACGCCGTATCCAAGCCGCGGCAGAAGGAAGGTAAGCGGTACGACAATGATCACCTTCCGAAACAGCGAAAAGAAGACCGCACGCCGGACACAGCGCATTGCGGTGAAGGTGGACTGGCCGGCGAACTGAAAGGTCATGAATACGAATCCGAAGAAGTAAATGAACAGTGCGCCCGTGCCTGCCTGAATCATTGCGGCATCATCTGTGAAGATCCGCATCAGTGCCTGCGGGAAGAAGATCACAACCGCCCATGCGGCAAGGGTATAAATGACCGCCGCAAGCGTCATGAACTTTACGCTGGCTTTGATGCGGGAATATTTGCGTGCGCCGAAATTGAAGGAAATGACCGGCTGCGCGCCCTGGGTAATGGCGTTGCAGGGGAGGGACATGACTTCGCGGATGGAGTTGATGACGGTCATGACACCGACATAGAGATCCCCGCCGAAGGTGCGGAGCGTGACATTGCAGGCAATCTGAACCAGAGAGTTGGTTCCCTGCATGATAAAGCCGGTGATGCCGAGGCTGCAGATTTCCTTCATCAGACTGCCGTCCGGTTTCCAGAGATCGGCGTCCATGCGGTACAGAGTCAGATCGGAAAAAAAGAAGTAAAGCACCCAGACGAAGGAAACACCCTGGGCAATGACCGTCGCAAGCGCTGCGCCGGCAACGCCCATGTGAAAGGTATAGATAAACAGCGGGTCCAGAATGATGTTTACAACAGCGCCGGCAAGCACTGTGATCATGCCGTGACGGGGATAACCCTGCGCATTGATGAAACTGTTCATTCCGGTAGAGATCATGGAAAAGGTCGTACCGAGAAGATAGATTTTAAGATAAGCGTCCGCATAGGGATAGGATGCCTCCGAAGCGCCGAACAGAAAGAGGATCGGACGGCGGAACAGATAACAGAGCACAAAGAGAATCAGCGAACTGAAGGTCAGCATCATTGCGGCCTGGTTGAGAATCGCAGACGCACGGTTTTCTTCCTTTGCGCCGCGGGCGATCGCAAACAGCGGTGCACCGCCGGAGGCCACAAGATTGGTGAATGCCGCGATGATCGTCGTTAACGGAAAGGCAAGGCCGATGCCGGTCAGTGCGGCGGCGCCGGTGCTGCCGGGCATGTGGCCGATGAAAACACGGTCTACGATATTGTAGAGAAGATGTACGATCTGTGCGGTCATCAGCGGAAGAGACTGTGCCAGAATGACTTTCCAGACCGCACCGTGTTCAAAATCTGTCTTTGCGGAGCGTGTATGCTTTATACTCATATACGATAATATAGACCTGTTTTTTCCTTTACGCACAGCGATATTTCGGGAACAGGAACCGGAGGAATACTATGGCAGAACGAATCCAGCTGAACGGGCTGAATAATACACGGGATCTCTGCGGGATCATCGGCGCAGACGGACGGAAGATCCGTCCGGGAAAGCTGATCCGCAGCGGCCATCTGTACTATGCGGATGAAAGCGACCGGAAGAAACTTTCACAGCTGACGGAAGTGATCGTGGATTTCCGCACGGAGCGGGAACGGGAAGAAAAACCGGATCCGGAGCTCCCGGATGTGGAAGCGGTATGGCTTCCGATTCTGACGGAAAGCGGCGTCGGTATTTCGCGGGAGAAGGAAACCGACCGGAAATCGATGACGGAAATGATGCGGGATCCGGATGCGGCCAGAGAACAGATGTGCAGCATGTACCGGATGATCGGAAGCAGTTCGTTCTGCGCCTTGCAGTATGAACAGTTTATCCGTCTGCTTCTGAAGGAACACAAGCGGGCAGTGCTGTGGCACTGCACCGCCGGGAAGGACCGGGCCGGATTTGGAACTGTACTGATCGAGGAGCTCCTTGGAGTTGACCGGGAAACGATCTTTGAAGACTATCTGATGACAAATGTATACCTGAAGGATGAAATCAACGGGCTGATCGTTCAGCTTCAGGAAATGATGAAAAGCGCCGGTCCGGCGGATGAAACCGCAATGCGCATTCTGTTCGGGGCGGAAAAGGAATATCTGGATGCGCTGTATCAGGCAATTGAGGAAACATTCGGCGGAATGGAGCGTTATCTCCATGATACCCTGCATATCTCGGAGGCTGAACGGGACCGCCTGAGAGCCATGTATCTGGAGTAAATGCATGGTCTATCTGATTCTTGCGGTTGCGGCAAGCGCTGCCGTAACGCTGGTTCTGCGGGCCTCAGGAAGCGGGCAGGGCAACCGTTACGGTGTACTGCTGGGCAACTATCTGACCTGCGTTGTGCTTGCGCTGATCCAGACGCTGCGCAGTCCGGCTCTGCCGAAAGCGGCAGCGGTTCTGTGCGGCATGATCGGAGGTGTGCTGTTTGTGGCAGGACTGGTCATGATGCAGCGCAGTATTGAAGTCAACGGAGCTTCGTTGACCGGAGCCTTTTCCAAACTGGGTCTTCTGGTGCCGCTTGCGTTAAGTGTAACTGTATTCAGCGAACAGGTATCCGCGGTCCGGCTTGCGGGCATCCTGCTGGCATGCGCCGCAATTCTTGTGATCCACAGTGATCATTCGCCGGATGAGGCGCGTTCGGTAAGCACACCGCTTCTGCTTGGAACACTGCTTGGCTGCGGCAGCGGCGATGCCATGGCAAAAGTATTTGAGGAAGTCGGGGAACATGCGCAGGAGCCGCAGTATTTTCTGATTCTGTTTATCTGCGCATCGCTGATCACATACGGTCTGGGCGCTCTTGAAACAAACAGAACCGGAAACCGGATCACACGGCGCGGGCTTGGCTCCGGCATTCTTGTCGGCGTTCCGAACTATGCATCGGCATATTTACTGCTTGCGGCCCTGAACCGGCTTCCGGCTTTGCTGGTATATCCGGTGGTCAGTGCCGGAACACTGCTTGTGATCCTTGTTCTCAGCGCACTGCTCTTTCAGGAACGTCTGACGCGGCGGATGCTTGCCGGCACAGGCATGATCCTTGCGGCTCTGGTGCTGCTGAATATTTAGGAAACATCCCCATGGTATAATTGACTTGTAACGAAGGAGGTAGATATATATGCCTGTATTTTTTGAAATCCTGGTAATCCTTATCCTGGTGGTCCTCGTTCTGATCGCATGTCTCAGAATTGTTCCGCAGGGAAGCGCCTTTGTAATTGAGCGGCTCGGCCGGTATTATTCAACCTGGCAGCCGGGCATTCATTTCATGTTGCCGGTAATTGACCGAGTTGCACGCAAGGTTCTTCTGAAGGAACAGGTTGCGGACTTCGCACCGCAGCCGGTTATTACAAAAGATAATGTAACCATGATGATCGACTCCGTTGTATACTTTCTGATCTTTGATCCGAAACTGTATGCATACGGTGTTGAAAATCCGATCATGGCGATGGAGAATCTGACTGCCACAACACTCCGCAACATCATCGGTGACATGGAGCTTGACGCAACGCTCACTTCCCGTGAAGCCATCAACTCCAGAATGCT
>CAMOOA010000078.1 GCA_946621045.1 uncultured Erysipelotrichaceae bacterium | reverse complement strand
TGATCGTACCGAGCGAAAGCACGGTGCCCATCGGGGTGGTTCCGGCATTGATCTCGTTGAATGTCAGCCAATACTTCACCTTGTCCTTATAGCGTTCAAAGATGGCACGGCAGTAACGTACATAGAACTCTACGAGCTCTCTGCCGTACCAGCCGTTGTACTTCTCGACCAGCGCATACGGAAGTTCATAATGGGAGATCGTGACAAGCGGTTCAATGTTGTATTTTTTCAGTTCATCAAACACCTTGTCATAGAATGCAAGACCCGCTTCGTTCGGCTCTTCTTCCATGCCGGTCGGGAAAATTCTTGTCCAGTTGATGGACATCCGGAATACCCGGAATCCCATCTCCGCCGCCAGTGCAATGTCCTCTTTGTAATGATGATAAAAATCTGTTGCCTCTCTGGAGGGATAGAGGGTTCCCTCCTCAAATTCCGGCGTTACCCGTTTCGGGGTCTTGTGAGATCCGTTGGTGCAGTGGTCCGGTACGGACGCACCCTTCCCATCGATGTCCCAGGCGCCTTCATACTGGTTTGCGGCTGTCGCCCCTCCCCAAAGAAAATCGTCTCTGAATGGCATTTTGTTCTCCTTTCCCGTTCAGATATGAAAATGATTGTGAATAATGGGCATTTTGTGTTCTATAACACAAAATGAGTGACTACATTATCATTGAAATAATGCACAAATGTCAAGAATGGCAACACGGATTCCGGTCTGTATTCAGAGATACATTTAACGTATGTTTTTTAACTGCCCAAAACCCTGGCGCAGACGCTCAGGTAATCCCGCTTTCAGACACTTTTCATGCATGTTAAACTGAATGAAAAGAGGATATCGCTATGCCTGAAAATAATTACGGATCCGGCAGTTTTGGCAGCTGGATCAGCGGAAGAAGTATGTGCGTTTTCCGGCAGTCTGAAAGAAGCGGTCGATTCTGTTTTCAACGGCAGGTGGGTGCCGCGCATCTGGGTAAATGATCACCATGGATTCGTCGGCGATCAGGAGGAGTTCTTCATGGAGGGAAACTGCTGGCCGCTGATGAATGACGCGCTGGAGCCGGAACATGCGGAAGTGCTGATCCGAAACATGAAGGAACTCGTTATGGATCCCTCACCGATTGGCGCCATGAAACAGAGAAAAGCTCCCGATTATGACGGAGAGGAAAATGACGGCTGGATCTGGTGGGCGCTGAACGGACCGCTGATGATCGGACTGATCCGCTATGATCCGGAACTCGCCTATGAGCAGTTTCTGAAAATGAGCATGGCAAGACATGCCGAAGTATATCCGGATATCTGGGCAGGCATCTGGAGTGCAGATGATCAGTATACTTCCATTCTTGGAGAATACCCGGGCACAACACGGGTCAGTGCTCCGGCACGCGAAAACCTTCAGCGTTATCTTGACGGCACGCCGGATGATTATGAAATCGACGATGCCGTAAAATGGCCCATCCAGTGCCTGCATCCGCATGCATGGCCGCTGTATACCGCAGTTCACTTCCTGTGCCCGAACTATACCGGAGCCGGCATTTCCCTGACCCCTTTCCTGCCGAAGGAACAGTACCGGATCGAATCCCCGCTGCTCGGTTATGTTCAGACCGAAACCGAAATCCGCGGACATTACCGGCCGGTAAGATCCGGACCTGTCACAGTCGCAATCGATCTCTGCCGTCATCCGTTTTCTGTACAGAACCTCGAGGTAAACGGGCATCCGGCATCATTTGAACTGCACGGTACGGTTCTTTCCTTTACCGGCGAAGCGGATCCTGAACTGATCTGGAAAATCCGGTAACTGCGATGCAGCACCGCATGCATCAGATACAGGTATTCCTGCTCTGAAAACACAAAAAACATCTCTGTCCGGTATTGCTGTGTGTAATTGATGCGCTGCCGTTCAGAGGTGCTTTTCGTTCTGTTCACTCAAACAGTGCACTGTATTCGCCGTATCCTTCTTTCTCAAGATCCTCATAAGTGATAAACCGCAGGGCTGCGGAGTTGATACAGTAACGGAGGCCGCCCCGTTCTTTCGGTCCGTCATTAAACACATGGCCAAGGTGAGAGTCTGCGCCGGCGCTTCGCACTTCCGTGCGGATCATAAAGTAAGAACGGTCGGTTTTCGTCTCCAGAGCGGAATCGCTGATCGGAGCAGTGAATGCAGGCCATCCGCAGCCGCTGTCATATTTCTCTTCGGAAGAGAACAGCGGTTCGCCGCTGACCACATCGACATACAGACCTTTCTCAAAGAAGTGATCATACTCCCCGGTGAATGCCGGTTCCGTCACCGCATTCTGCGTCACATCATAGGCCAGCTGCCTGATCCGTTCTTTCAGTTCTTCCGGTGATTCTTCGCTCCGATCACGTACATTTTCCATATTAAAATACTCCTCTTTCGTGCGGCAGTAACCACCCGGGTTCCTGACCGGATATTTCCGGTGACAATCCTCTGTCACCCGGGCATTACAGCCGGCAAAAAACATTCCTGCAAGAATTCCCGCAAATACCGCAAGCACTGTTCTGACTGTCTTTTCTGCGTCTGTCTTCATCACGCTCATTACAGGACAGGGCTCATCAGAGACCCGGTCCGCTGCCCCGAAGAAAAAAAATCAGTCCCATTTCAGGACTGATCTCATTTCATTTTCGTGAATCCAGCCGGATCATGCATGTTTCTTCAGAAGATACATGGATGCGCCGGCTGCCGTAATACTCGCAAAGAGCATTGCCCAGAGCCCCGTCAGCGGATCATCCGATGTATTCGGTATCTTCTTTCGGAGTGTGATTTCAACCGGGATACTGATTACCGCCGGTCTGATATCCGCACCATCCGACGGTGTATTGCCTGACGGTCTGTCATCCGACGGTGTATTGCCGGACGGTCTGTCATCCGAAGGTGTATCATCGGAAGAATCGTCACCGGAAGGATCCGGCTTCGGATCCGGCTTCGGTTCCGGTTTCGGTTCCGGATCAACATCCGGAATCAGTTCAAACCTTGCATAATACAGCGCGGACGAATCATTGAATGTGAAGTTCTTGGTAAAATCCAGGGATTCGCTTACAAGCGTTCCGTCCGGTGTAAACCAGCCGACAAAGCGGTATCCGCTGAGCGGGGATGCGCTCAGCATACCCGGCACAGACGTTCCGTCGCTGTTCAGCATCAGTTTCAGCAGATAATAATCCAGACCGTTTACTTTGCCTCCGGTATTATCCTGAACCGCACCGCCCAGTTCAATCAGCTTGGTGAGCAGGTAGTATTCCGCATGATGTACAACTTCTTCCGTCGTACTCTCCGCAGAATCCGTGCTTCCTGCTTTCAGCGGGCTGACTTTATCCTTGTCCTCTTCCTTATCCTTTTCCGTTCCGATACTGCCGATCTTCAGAATCAGCTGGTCGGACAGTTTATGACCGTTGCTTTCGATCAGCTTCAGGGTCTGGGAAAGATCAACCGTATGATCATCTTTGTCAATGTGATATTCCGGATCGAAGATCTTATAGGAATATTCATACTCGAATTCATCAATTTCCAGTCCGTTCGTGGAAGCCTGTTTCTTCTGCGGGTTCATCACAAGGACATATTCCTTATCCGCACGCAGGTACAGGACTTTCTTTCCGTTGAGATCGACACCGATATGGACATAGGGATCAAATCCCTCGGTCCGCTCATAGCCGTCTGCCGTGACCGTGCCGTCCAGTGCACTGTCGCTGATTTCGGTTCCTTTGTATACACTGATGGAAATCTCTTTGGAATCAGGGAGATATACCATGCGGTAACCCCACTTTTCTCCTTCGGTCAGCGGATTCAGCAGATAATCGCTTTCCGATGAGTATGCATTCAGCCAGGATGCGTAGACGCTTGAGTCATGCGCCGGCCAGAGGTTTCCGGAAGCCTGATACATCGGGACAAGTCCTCCCGGATCCGCAAGCCCGATATTCAGCGCGAGCCGGAGCACCTGTGCGATGTAGGCATCATAGAGACTGACCACTTCTCCGTCTTCCGCTTCGGTCCGCTCAAAGTAATCGTACTTGTACTCAACGCCGGACTTCTCAAACGATTCGGTCAGAATCGCTGCGGTCAGATTGCCCGCCGCAAGCTGTTCCTTAAGGTATTTCAGCGCCGCATTGAACCGCTCTTTTTCAGACTTTGTGTCCTCGTCCTTCTTGAATTCCGCAATCACGCCTTCAAGAATCTTTACAAACGTATCTGCGGCCGCCGGCTTGATATTGTCGATAACAGTGGCGGTCTTGTCGCGCTGTCCGAGGAAGACGGACAGGAGTGCAAGCATGCCTTCCTGGTTTGCGGCAAATTCTTCTTTGCGGTCAACTCCGGCAGTCATGTTTTTCATGTACCGGTCGAGGAAGGTTCCAAGATCCAGGTCTTCTCCCTGGTACCGGTAGGTCTTGTCGGGATCCAGCGGCTTATAGATGATATCGCCGTTGCGTTCCTCAAAGAATCCCGTTTTGACAAGTCCCTTGATGTCCGTGCCGAGGAGCGCCGCATACTCGTTCATCATTTCGCCGAGCTTCTTCTTGGCTTCATCGGTCGTCATGATTTCGTCGGAGCCGTAATGTTCGAGACCCCAGCTTCCCGTAAGCATCTTATAGAGAAGGTCATATTCCGCCGCAAAATTGTGGATGTTGTTATAGATATCCTTTTTCTCTGATTCCGCGCCGTTTACACGGGTGTTGTCCGTGTGGCCCCAGTTCGGTGTGCCGAATGCATAGGTGTAGATATCATCCTTGTCGAGGCAGAGTCCGTCAATGCCGAACAGGCTGCTGGTCTTGCCGTTTTCATCAAGCATGTCATCAATATACGCAGTGGTAAGCATTGCCATGCCGCCGCCGCGGGACATGCCGGTTGACCAGAGCTTCAGGTCGCCCGTAATACCGGCTTCCGTCAGGTAGTCCTTCACAAACGGAAGGATCTTTGTATTTACATTCAGCGCGGGACCTTCCGCATCGCCCTCACCGCCGTATTCTCCGTTGTTCGCCCATTCCAGCGTATATCCGAATGAACGGGGGAAGATTCCGAGCAGGGTGTATTCCTTCCCGTCGATGGTTACCTTCTTTGTGGCGCACAGAATACCGGTCGTAAACGGTGTTCCGCTCTTCTCATAGTCTTCGTTGTACCGGATGTTTTCAAACCCGAGTTCCCTCAGCATTGTCTGAATATTCTTTGACTGCTGGCTGTAGGGAGGCACATCACTGTCGAGTTCCTCTTCCGTTGCGTTCACCGACCGGCGGCTGATCGCGGATGCATTCGACAGGATGGAGGACACTGCCGCAAGCTCATAATTGAATCCTCCCGTCGTCGACGGACCGGAGAAGTAACTGTCGCTGTACAGGTAACGCACCGGATAATCCTTTCCCTGAAACGGTATGTAAGCAACGCCTTCGATCAGATCCGGCAGCTTGTTTTTGACTTCATCGGAAGCTTCCGCTGCGTCCTGATCCTGCGCATCATTGAGTACGGGGCTGAGTTCCTCCTCAACCGTCTCAATCACTGTTTCGGCTTCGTCTTCCTCTTCCGCCGGTTCAGACTCTGCGTCTTCGGCAGGGCCGGTTTCGGTTTTCTTCTGATCTGCGGTTTTTTTGTCTTCCGGATTCCGCTTCTCCGTATCCTTCGGTGTTTCCGGTTTACTCTCTGCCGGTTCCTCAGTTTCTTTCTCCGGCGCCGGTTCGATCACAGGTTCATCTTCCGGTTTCTCAGTGCCTTTACCGGTAACTGCGGGAACCGCAGGTTCCTGTCCTTCCTGTTCGGAAGGCTTCGCTTCTTCCGCATCCCCCGGCTGTTCGGACGGATTCTCTTCCGGTTCTGCGGCCGGTTCGACTGCCGGCGCGTTTTCCGGAGTCTCCGTGCCTTCCTTGGCGACTGGGAGAGCTGCAGGTTCCTGTCCTTCCTGTCCGGAAGGGTTCACCTCTTCCGTATCATCCGGCTGTTCGGACGCATTTTCTGCCGGCTTTGAAGCCGGTTCCTGATGTTCTTCCTCCGGCGCCGGTTCAATCACCGGTTCCTCTTCCGGATCCGATGTGTCTTCGCCGGCTGGAGAAAACAGGGCCGGTTCCGTTTTTTCCTCTGCGGAGAGAACTTCTGTTTCGGGAGAAACTCCTTCTCCTGTCAGAAGT
>CAMOOA010000077.1 GCA_946621045.1 uncultured Erysipelotrichaceae bacterium | reverse complement strand
CAGACCCTCAGAAGCCATCATCAATAGGATATGGGCTTACGTCCATACCGCATGGGTATGGCAGTTCACCTGTAGAATCAGGGAATCCGGATCGTCAGTACATTGAGACCCAGAATATTCTGATAGGTGATATCCTTCGCCATGGAGTATACCATCCGGATGCCGATGTTCTTTGTGATATCATCCGGATCAATAATGTCCGCACGCTGTTTCGGATCAAACGGAATACAGTCATCCTTCAGGCGGAGAATCACATCGCCGTCTTTACATACAACACGGACATCGACCGAGTGTTCTTTTTTGTCTTTGGTAAAGCCGTGGTCGACAATATTGCCGGCCATTTCTTCCAGAAACAGACCGGAGAGATAGGCTTTGCGTTCCTCCAGTCCCTTCTCAATACAGAACTTCTGAACCCGCTCGGCAATGTTCACAACCTCTTCATCGCTGTGCAGGGAAATATCAAGCCGGTCTCTCTCAGGGGCACCGAAGCTGTCCGGAATCATCAGAAGCTGATCGAGATTCGTCGGTATCTTCCGGTTGAAGACAATCGAATAGATTACCGGATAGATCACCGTGACGAAGCCGTTGAGGATCAGCGCAAAGTAGATGCCGTTCATGCCAAGGGCCGGCACCAGTGCCAGCATTGCAAGGCACGGACACAGCATGCCGTCAATCAGCGCCAGTGAATGCGTGAGCACCTGTTTCCGGGATACCTGGCCGTAGTTCAGCCATGCCTGACAGACCAGGGCCAGCGGCATGGTAATCGGCATAAGCCGGAAGGCTGTAATTGTCATCTGATACACCGGATCCGCAGTATCGCGGATAAACAGCCGGGTAAACGGTACAGCCAGCAGAATCAGTACTGCCATAAACACAGTCTGAATCAGCAGGCAGCGGCCGACCATCGTTTTAAAGACATCCTTCAGGGACTGCCGGTCTTCTTCGCCGTAACTGACGCTCATCAGCATCCGGCAGACATTTGCCATGCCGAGCGGCAGCGCCCAGAATATCGCAAGCAGTGTATCGCTTGCCGTAAAGGCAGACATTCCTGCATTTCCGACATATCGCGTGATCATTCCGTTCAGTACAAATCTGCGAATCGTAAGATACAGGGCCGTAGTGGCGCCGGGAAAACCGATCAGGATGATATCGGAAAGATCCGGCAGGCGGAACTTCACCATCTTCAGCTTGAGCAATGATTTTCCGGAGAAGTAATAGAGCAGTTCCACAATCAGATATACCCAGTATCCGATTGACGCCGCAAGCGCAAGACCGAATGCCTCCATATGCAGGACGCCGACAAAGAGCCAGGTCAGCAGCAGATTGGTTACGACAAAGAGCGCTGTTGCGACTGTGGAGCGGGAACCTTCCAGTTCCAGTGACAGGAAGGCGGACAGCTGACTGCCGAGCATCATCGGCAGAAGACCGATCGCACAGCCGATCAGATAGCGGTTGAACATCTCAATGACGCCCGGATCGGGATTCATGAATCCGGTCAGATGAAGCGCACCGGCGGCTGCCATCAGGACAGACGCAATAACCGCGGTAATACTTACCGCGGTGATGTTCAGTGAAAAGATTTCCTGTGTGCGTTCCACCTGGTTGCCGCCCATGTATTTCCCGCAGAGGATCTGTGATCCGCCAAGGAAAACATTACTGATGGCCGTAATAAACTGAACGATTGGAGCATACATTCCAATCGCCGTCATTGCATTTTCGCCGAGCAGGTTGCTCGCAAACAGGCTGGAGATGATTCCGTTCAGCGACGGAATACCCACAAGCAGAATCTGTACCGGCAGAAGCCGGAAAAAGAGTTTCGAAATGATCTTGTCATTCGAACCTGTTTTCAATGCACTATTCATTTTTTAAAACTCCCGTATCAGCCGTACGGGCCAGAACATCAGACTTATATCCGCTTCACCAGCGTAAGGATGTTATGCCCGTCTTTATATTCGTAGGACATCCCGTCCATGGATTTCTTGACGAGATAAATACCCAGTCCGCCGATCTTCCGTTCCGACGCAGACAGTGTGGTATCCGGGTCCTCCTTTTCAAGAGGGTTGTAGGGAATGCCGGTATCGCTGAACTTCAGGGTCACGATACCCGGAGTGTCGGTATCAACCGAGATGACCGCATTTCCGGTCTTCGGCGCATATGCATACATGCAAATGTTCGTGAAAATTTCGTCGACAGCCAGTTCGATCTGCATCTGCGTGCCCATGGAGCACTCAACGCCTTCCAGCTGCTTTGTCACAAATTCTGTTGCTGCAGCGAGATTACTTATCGTCGCTTCCAGTTCAATCTCTACCAAGCTGCCTCCCCTCCTTTCACTGAGAATTTCATCTGTTTCTCCCGCATTCTTCTGCGGGCAGCGGCATGTCAGAACTTATGCGCTGACATTCATGATGTCAGAGAAACCGGTAACGTTGAAAATCTCCATAATGGTGTCGCTGACATTGATCACCTTCATCTCGCCCTTCTTCATCATGTGCTTCTGTGTGGAAAGAAGTACACGAAGTCCTGCCGATGAAATGTATTCAAGGTCCTTGAAATCAAATGTCAGATTGTCGACACTGTCCAGTTCCTTCTGAAGTTCCTCTTCGAGCTGGGGAGATGTCATTGTATCGAGTCTTCCTGCCAGCGATACTGTGAGCTCGTTTCCGTTTTTGTCCATCTTGATTTCCATATCTATAACCCTCCTGTTCAAATCGCAAGTTCGCCGAGTTCCGGCAGAAGTCTGTTGAAGTTCTCCCGGCACATCGCAATGATTGCGTCTCTGTTTGATTCATTAACATGCTTCATGACCGCACAGTAGTACATCATCCGCGCACATGCAAGCACAATCGCTTTTTTCTTTGCCTGTTCCCGTTCATCCGGCTGCTCAAAGTAGTAGCCCATGATGCGGTTGTAGAGGTCCTCCGTCACTTCCGGACGGAGCCCGAAGAAACGCATCGTATCTTCAGGATCGATCTTTGCAAATCCGATATACGGCAGATACATGCCTGCCAGTTCATATACCGTATTTCCGACACAGAGCGTATCCATGTCGATCAGAAGACTTTCCCCATTCTGAATCATAACATTCTTGATGTGAAAATCCCCATGCAGCATATGTGTCTCGTCCGGTATCGCATCGACCAGGACGTTGAGGCGTTCAAATTCCTCGTCGGGCATGATGCCGGCCTCTTTGATCTTGATCATGCGCCGGGTTGAGATCTGCTTGCGGGAAGGAAGCGCGCCGGGTTTCGGCTCTGTCGCATGGACCACCTTGAGGAGCTCCGCACTCATCTGTGCAATCTCATCAACGGTTTTTTTGCCTTCCTTCAGAAGATGATGATAACTTTCCGCATTCAGCAGTTCAAACACCGAACCGTAGAGACCTCCGTCTACCTGTACGATATCATATGAAATCGCAGTTGGCACGCCAAGCACAAATGCCGTACGGGCAAGTTCCCGCTCACGTTCGATTTCATCCAGGGAATCCGGGTTGCGGAATACCTTGACGATCGTATCTTCATCATAGCGGTATACGATGCCGTTGGCGCCTTCGCCGATCACCTCGCATCCCTTGACGGAGAGATGGCGGAATGCCCTGCGGATATTCAGCATTTCCGTAAAGCCGGTGACTTCAAAGATATCATATACTTCCGGCGCAACATTGATTACGGTTACGTCATCCACCGCTTTCTTCATGCGAAGCAGAATACGCAGACCGGCACTGGAGATATATGTAAGATTTCCTGCATCGATTACAATCGACTCTGCGCCTTCAAGATGTCCCTTTATTTCATTCTCGACATTCGGCGCATTGGCTGTGGAGATCTGACCGTCCAGAACAATGGTCAGTTTACTGCCTTCAGTTTCAAAACTGATACGGCATTCATCTTTCTGAGCAGCTGTCACACATTCACCTCCGGTTCATACATACTGGGTCGTCCTTTTTATTATACATATTAATTGAAAGCGATTCCATCAGCGAGCTTTGCGAAGAATATTCTGATCGAGCAGATCCACTTTCGACGCTTCATTTACCAGTTCCAGCTGCAGCATCGCAAGATTCAGCGCCGATACCGCAAAGCCAAGCGTGATATCCGCGACCATCGCCATGGTAAGCGCCTGACGCGGAATGCCGAGCTGGGCAAAAATCGCGGTATAGGTAAGCAGACCGATGCCGGCCACCGGCGGAGTTGCGGCAATCAGAGCCGCAGTGAGCACCACCGCAATGATAAGCCATACCGGAGTAACGGGCACGTCATACACATGGGCTGCGTATAAGGTGACGATCATGCAGGCAATACAGCCGGAGGGCATATAGACAACCATGCCGAGCGGAAATGCGTAGTCTGTCAGTTTCTTACTGATGCCGAAGCGCTTCTCGCAGAGAATCTGGCTGTCGCCGATTGCGGCATCCACGGATGCGTTGACAAACGCAGCCCGGAATGAATCCTTCATCTTGGTTAACAGAAGTTTCACCGGCACATCATATCGCCGGGAAACGGACCTTAACCGCAGATACAGTCCGAGGGCGCTGATGACGAAATAAATCAGAAACGGACGCCAGAGTCCGGTAATGATCTGTACCGATCCGTTCCAGATGCCGAGGATCAGCAGTGTCGCAACAAACAGCGGCGTAAGGTTGCTGACCCAGCCGGCAATGGTCAGGCCGATGGAATCCGCCTGTTCCACGACGGCCCTGAGACCCACGGTCTGGGCGGAATTGATGATCAGTGCATTGCCGATAATGATCGCCAGTGCGATCAGCTGCGGCGAGTTTCCTTCGATAAACGGCGTGAGGATATCGCTCGGTATCATGCCGAGGAAGAAATCGAGTATGCTTGTAAACTGTGTCCCGTCAAAGCTCAGCGGCGTAAGGTCCATGCCGAGCAGAAAATAGGAGATGACCGCCGCAGTCGCAGTGGACAGCAGCGTCAGTCCGAGAAAGCGCCATACCATGTCCCTGCCGCTTTTGCCGATCGACGGCAGCATCCCGATTCCGCAGATCGCAGTCATGACGGAAAGGAAGATGACCGGACCGGAAGATGCGTTCAGAATCCGCAGGAACACGCCTTCAATCGGGCCAAGGACCGTGCTCAGCACAACCGAGCGCACGGTCTCGGGAAGAAGCGCCTTGCCGAGCACGCCGATCAGCGCTCCGATCATGACCGACAGCATCAGCTCCAGCGCCGGGTTGCGGTTGAGGTTCGGAAGCTTTAACTGCAGGACATTGAATCCCTTGCGGTAGTTGTACACCGGCGACATGCTTAATCCGCTGTAAAGGTTCTCCGCCCAGTCGCCGAGATCATTTTCGCTGCTTACCAGCGGATTGTACTGTTCTCCCGGCATCGTGAACGTAATCGTCGGACGTCCCCAGTTCACATTCATTTCCACATGCAGAACGGCGTCATTTCCGAAATGATCCATCCAGCGAAGCACTGCCTCCTCCAGCGAGAACCGGATCCGGATCCGGTTGGCGCGCTCCATCTTGACCTCCTGAAGAAAACCGCTGATTGTCTCCGACAGACTGTCAACGTTCTCCGGGGTAAGCGGAACCATTTCATTGATCGTTTTTATCACTTTGCGGCGTTTCCAGAATCTCATCTGTTCTTTTCATCCGGCACTGCCGGATTCCCTTTCCATGCATTATAAATACAGTATCTTCATTATTATACGGTACAAGTGCCGGAAATTCTGAGGCATGAAAGATAAAGAGACGGGTCTGTCGCCTTTATCATGAGCGCCTCATTCTTCTTCCTGCGCCGCGCCGAGATACGCAAAGCGCGGAACCGTGACTCCGTTTACGGTTACTGTCTCCGCAAACATCTCCGCAGGTCGCACCCAGAGCCCGCGTTCTCCGTATTCCGCACGGTAGACGACCATCGGCTCCAGGGTCTCACTGTGCTTCGCAACACCGAGCACAGTATATTCATTGCCCTTGTAATGGCGGTAACGCCCCGGCTTCACCGTGCTCATAACGTACTCGCCCACTGAACCAGCACACTGGTTCCGACAATCAGAACGGCAAGAATTACATAATTCATTTCTGCATGTCCTCCGGCTTCTTTTTCAGGATGTAGTGATTGACGATTTTGACCGCCACATAGGCCCATGCGACGGAGAGAAACAGACCCAGCATCCCGACACCGAGTCCGAACACAAGGAGCGCAAAACAGAGCAGCCCCGGAAAATATTTACTGA
>CAMOOA010000076.1 GCA_946621045.1 uncultured Erysipelotrichaceae bacterium | reverse complement strand
GAGCCGCGTCTGTTTTCCTTCAATGCGCCGCTCGGTGCCTGCGATACATGCAAGGGCCTTGGCTTTACGGAGGAAGTGGATATCGACCAGCTGATTCCGGACAAGAATCTTTCCATCAACGAAGGTGCGATCCGGTTCTACAAGAACATTGTCGGCACGGAAAACATTGAGTGGCAGACATTCGAAACCCTGATGAATGCGTATAAGATTCCGCTCGACGTACCGGTGAAGAAACTGACCAAAAAGCAGATGGAAATCATTCTGCACGGTTCGGACAAACCGATCAAATACCGCATCACCAGCGCAGGCGGAAACACCTATCTGCGCAATGACTATATTGAAGGCGTCAAGGATATGATCGAGCGCCGCTATGTGGAGACAAGCTCTGCCATGTCCAAGGACTGGTACCATTCCTTCATGGTTGAAAGCAGATGTCCGACCTGCGGCGGAAAACGTCTCAATGAACAGGCGCTTTCGGTACGCGTCGGTGACCGCAGTATCATCGGCTTCACCGAACTTTCCGTAACGCATGCCCTGGAATGGCTGGACCATGTGGAACTGAGCGAAAGCCAGGCCAAGATCGCCGAACAGGTGGTCAAGGAAATCCGCAGCCGGCTTACCTTCCTGAAGGATGTCGGACTGGACTATCTGACGCTCGACCGGCTTGCCGGTACGCTGAGCGGCGGCGAATCGCAGCGGATCCGTCTTGCGACACAGATCGGTTCCCGGCTGTCCGGTGTTCTTTATGTCCTGGATGAGCCCAGCATCGGCCTGCATCAGCGCGACAACGCAAAGCTGATCGAAACCCTGAAAAACATGCGTGATCTCGGCAACTCCCTGATCGTTGTGGAACACGATGAGGAGACGATGATGAGCTCCGACTGGATCGTTGACATCGGCCCCGGCGCCGGCGTTCACGGCGGGGAAGTGATCTTCAGCGGCACGCCGCAGGACATTCTGAAATCGGAAGACTCCATTACCGGAAAATATCTTTCCGGCCGGATGTGCATTGAAGTTCCGGAAACCCGCCGCAAGGGAACCGGAAAGTCCGTGGAACTGATCGGCGCAGCCGAACACAACCTGAAGAAGATCAATGTGAAGTTCCCGCTCGGACGGTTTATTGCGGTCACCGGCGTTTCGGGAAGCGGAAAGTCCACGCTTGTCAACGAGTGCTTCATGAAATCCGTCCAGCAGAATCTCGGCTACACAAAAGTGCATCCGGGCAAAGTGGATAAGGTGAAGGGACTGGACAATATCGACAAGCTGGTCCAGATCGACCAGAATCCGATCGGCCGTACGCCGCGGTCCAACCCGGCGACCTATACGTCGGTCTTTGATGATATCCGTGCGGTATTCGCAAATACGCCGGAAGCACGGCTGCGCGGCTATGACAAGGGACGCTTCTCGTTCAACGTCAAGGGCGGCCGCTGCGAGGCGTGCTGGGGCGACGGCGTGAAAGTCATCTCCATGAACTTCCTGCCGGATGTCTATGTGCCGTGCGAGATCTGCCACGGCAGGCGCTATAACGAAGAGACCCTGCAGTGCACCTTCAAGGGAAAGAATATTTACGATGTTCTGGAAATGACGATTGAGGAAGCACGCGATCTGTTTGCCAATCAGCCGAAGATCAAAAACAAGCTTCAGACGCTGATTGATGTCGGCCTCGGCTATCTCAAGCTCGGACAGTCGTCCACGACCCTTTCCGGCGGCGAGGCGCAGCGCGTCAAGCTTGCGTCCGAACTGCAGAAAAAGCCGACCGGCAAGACCGTCTATATTCTTGATGAACCGACCACCGGCCTGCATACCGATGATGTGCGCCGTCTGATCGCGGTGCTTGACCGCATCGTGGAAACCGGCAACACCGTCATCGTCATTGAGCACAATCTCGATGTGATCAAGTGTGCCGACTGGATCATCGACCTCGGACCGGAGGGCGGTGACAACGGCGGAACGGTCATTGCGGAAGGAACGCCCGAACAGATTGCGGCCAATCCGAAGTCATGGACCGGACAGTACCTGAAGAAGGCGCTGGGGTGGACCGCAGAGCACGGGAAGGAGAACGGCAGATGATTTCCATTGTCAGTTATGCTGCGATTGCTGTCTGCGTCATTATGTACATCCTGCTCAACCGCAGTAATTATCCGGTGGATGCGGCTGTAAAATACGGCGCAATGATGCCGCTGCGCATAAAGCGCGGGGAATACTGGCGTCTGCTTACGGCAGGCTTCCTGCATATTCAGATCTGGCATCTTATGATGAACATGCTGTCGCTGTACAATCTCAGCTCCCTGGAGCTGGTATTCGGACATGTACTGTTTGCGGTGATTCTGCTTGCGTCGATCATCGGCGGAAATCTGCTCAGCTTTTTTCTGGAAGGCAATGATACAACAGTGACACTCGGTATCTCGGGCGGTCTTTACGGTCTGCTTGCGGCATACCTTGTGTTTCTCTTTAAACTCGGTCTGCTGGCAGATCCGTCAATCCGGTTTTCCCTGCTGCGGATGCTGGGAATCAACCTGCTGATCAACCTCATGCCGAATGTCTCGCGGGTGGGGCACGCAGGCGGCTTTCTGACCGGCTTTGTGATCGCAATGTTCATGCTATAATCGGGACAAGAGGAACAGCATAATGGTTGACAACGATGAAAAGAAAGTAATGATCCAGGAGATCGTTGATTTCTTCGGGCTTGAACAGCTGACGGGAAATGCGGACGCTCTCAACCGCTGGGTCGTAATACCGGATGTGAACCGTCCGGGTTTTGAACTGTCCGGATATTTCAAACCGACGGAACCGCGCCGTGTGGTAATCATCGGAAACAAGGAAATTGAATATATCAGTCATCTCGGGGAACAGGAACAGCGGGAGCGGTTCAGCTCCATCACCGACGGTCTGACGCCGATGATCATCATCACAAAAAACAATGAGATTCCGCCGATTCTGAAGGCGGTTGCCATTGAACGCAACTTCCCGATCTTCCGGACCGGATCGGATACCTACCGCATGATGGTAGACCTGATCACGTTCCTGGATGAAAAACTTGCGCCGGAGGAAACGCTGTCCGGCGACCTCATTGTCGTTTACGGCAAGGGGGTACTGATCACCGGGGAAAGCGGCATGGGAAAATCGGAAATTGCGATGGAACTGGTCCGTGACGGCCAGGTGTTTGTGGCGGATGACCGCGTTGATGTGCAGAAGATCCACAACAGCCTGTACGGGCATGCGCCGGAGCTTCTGCGGGGCATGCTGGAGATCCGCGGTATCGGCATCATTGATGTTGAACGCATGTTCGGCGCCAACCGCCTGGCAAAACGGCATCACATTGACCTTGTGATCAATCTGGTGCGCTATGACGCCAGCGAGGAATATGAACGGATCGGCGATGAGATGACCTCCTTTACACGGATCATGGGCGTCAGTATCCCGGCCATGTCGCTGCCGGTAAGTCCGGGACGTTCCATGTGCGCACTGATCGAAACCGCGGTATCGAACTTCATTCTGAAAGAAGAAGGGTACAACAGCACTGAGGAATTCAAGGAGCGGCTCCATGCGGAACTGATGAAAAAGAGCCGGGACACAAATGGCTGAGACGGTCGGGGCGGTGTTTGATTTTGACGGCACTCTGATGGATACGGAGCCTGCCATCATGGCGAGCTATGAACATGTGTTCTCGGTCTACGGAAATCCGGAGGATTTTACCCCGGAACGGCGGATTGCCGTTCTCGGACCTGCCCTCGACAGGATGATGGCAGAGTTTTTCCCGGACCGCGATCCGTGGGAATGTGTGGATGAATACCGCAGATTTCAGCGGGAACACGCAAGAAATCTGATTTACCCGATGAAAGGCGCCATGGAAATGCTCGCAAAACTGAGCGCCATGGGGATTCCCTGCGCGGTTGTGAGCACCCGTTACTACAAATCGCTGATGGAACTGATGGAGGCCGCCCATATGGCCGGCTTCATGACTGCGGTGCTCGGAAATGATTCCGTCACGAAGGGCAAGCCGGATCCCGAAGGCATCCTGAAAGCGCAGGCCGCAATGCAGGTCAGCCGGGTGGTTTATGTCGGCGACAGCGTAATGGATGTGCAGGCCGGTAAGAATGCCGGCGCCGTGACCGTCGCATATCCGTCCAATGAAGGCAAGCGTGCGCAGCTGATTGCCGCACAGCCGGATCATGTAATTGAACATCTTGGCGAGCTGCCTGCCCTGATTCAGGCGGCTGCGGAAGGAAGTGACAGAGTATGAGCCAGTCCAGAATGATTTCCTATACATGCCCGTACTGCGGGAAAACGTTTGAAATGGAGATCTATGACAGTGTGACCGCCGATACGGATGAAGATCTGCGGGACCGCTGCGTGAGCGGAGATCTGTTTCGGATCTCCTGCCCGAAATGCAAGCGGGACTTCATGATTCAGTATCCGCTGGTCTATGTGGACCGCCGGCACCGGTTTGTCATTTGGCTGAAGGAAGAAGAGCCCGGTGCGGACATGGTAAAGGCGCTTGCCGGACCGCTCGCACCTGCCGGCTTCCGTCTGCGCAGAGTGACAACCCTGCAGGAATTTGTGGAAAAGATCCAGATTTTTGAGGATGAGGTGGATGACCGGCTTGTTGAACTTGCCAAATATGATTCGCTGATCGAATTCATTGACAACCGCAAGGGAACGGCGGAGGATGTGACCTCGATCGATTATCAGAAAACAGAGAACGGGGTCATGAAGATCAACGTCCGCACCGCGGACAAAGGAATGTCGTTTCTGATTCCGGTATCGATGGTGGAAGAGGAACTGAATCAGGATGCGGACCGGTATGCCATCGATGACAGCACATTTCCGGTGATCAATGCCGACTGGATCATCAGTCTGTTTCAGGAACCGGACAGCACCTTTGCCAGCTGAATAAAAAAAGGAAGACCCAGATGTGATGACGGATCTTCTTTTCTTTTTGTTCAGAGACCGACTGCCTGATATAGGAAGTCTTTTCCGAGGTAACGGATGATGGAATCAATCCGCTCCTGCAGAGGAACGGGATAGCGTTCGGTCCAGCAGCCGATTTCACCGATCGCGGTAAGCTGCCGGATCCGGCGTTCTGCCTCCGCAAGTTCCTTTTCCTGTTCCGGTGTGCGTGAATCAAGTGCGGACAGCTGTTTTGAGCAGGCACGGTTTTCGCTGAGCAGATAGCTGTGGATCATTCCGTAACGGGAAATCATATTCGGAGTGATTTCCTTCGAGCTTACCTGTGCGGCCTGGCACACATTGAGAATCATGTGATGCATCGCGCGGTAATTGAACTCCAGATGCCGCGCTGTAAGGAAGAAGGAGCGGGTATCGGTGGAAAAGCCGGTGAACTCATAGAAGTCCCGCAGCCGCTCTTCAAATTCCGGTGTGAACACCGCAGTCCCGGAATACTCCCAGGTGATGGAACGGTTCGGTGATTTACGGACATAATGCACCGGATAATTCTCCAGGTAGTACCGGCTTTCCTTCCAGGAATGATTTGTGAATTCCAGGAAGGTGCCGTTTTTGATCCGCATTCCGATGCGTCGGTTTTCACCCGGCATAGTGAAAAAATCACTGATCTTCAGATTCTGGATCTGCGAAGGCGTAAAACCGAGAAACATCATGAAGTACAGAATGAGCTGTTCTTCCTTCGAAAGGGAAGGGATGACAGCGCGGATCTTTGCGATGGCCGCAGGATCTGCGAACATATCCGCCCGGTACTCCGTGCGTTTCCGGTTTTCATTGGTTACCAGCCCGCTGAATGGATTTGTATAACCGGGCCAGAGTGTCGGATGACTTTCAATACGTGTCCCGATTGATCGGAGGGTTGCTTTATAACGGTGAATTGTATTTTCGGACAACGTGCCATCAGCTCCCCGGCGGTCGAGATACGCAAAATAATCGGATGCCTGTTCCTTGGTGAGAGAGCTGATGTGATACGCTCCGCTGTCGTAGGTGTGAAGCAGATTTAGGACTTTTCGATAGTCGTTCACGGTGGATGGGCGGTTTTCCAGCCCTTCGATGACGGCGCTCCATTGTCCGGATGTGAGGCCTTCCGGAGTCCTGTTTTTCATGATGAAACCATGCATATTCAGCGGAAGCTTCTGAACATGTTTTTCCTTTCTTCCTTCACGGTGGTGAAAGAGGGATTGACCTGAAACAAGTCTTCCGAAGTCATTTGTGCATTGAATAGTAAAAATATACTTGTACAGCATGTTTTTTTCAAGAAATATCAACAAAT
>CAMOOA010000075.1 GCA_946621045.1 uncultured Erysipelotrichaceae bacterium | reverse complement strand
TGAATCTTGTCATGGGCATCCCGGAGACAACCGGGTTACGTACAGGAGGCTGAAACAATGAAGTTTACGGAAGGCGGCGTCTGCGCCGCGAAGGGATTCTCTGCGTCCGGCATGCACTGCGGAATACGGAGAGGAAAAACAAAGGAAGATCTTTCACTGATCTGTTCAAAAATACCGTGTCAGGGAGCCGGCCTGTTTACCCGCAACCAGGTCAAGGCAGCACCGGTGCTTCTCGACATTGAGACAATAAAGAATGATACATTCCATGCGATTATCGCCAATTCCGGCATTGCCAATGCCTGCGCGCCGCATGCGATGGAAAATGCGGTGAAGATGCAGAAGGCTGCGGCGGACGCGCTCGGCGTGGATCCTTCCGCGGTGCTGATCGGATCGACCGGTGTGATCGGTGTGGACCTCGATGTATCCAAGATCGAAGCCGCACTGCCGGAGCTGATCGCGCTGCTTGCAGGGACGCCGGAAGGGTCCGACAAAGCTGCGCACGGCATCATGACAACCGATACAAAGAAGAAGGAACTCGCCGTGGAGTTTGAACTGGATGACAAAACCGTCCGGATCGGCGGTATTTCCAAAGGGTCGGGAATGATCCATCCGAATATGGGAACGATGCTGTGCTACATCACAACCGACTGTGCAGTTTCCAAACCGATGCTGAAACAGGCACTGAAGTATGTCTGTGACCGTACGTTCAATCGGATCAGCGTTGACGGCGATACCTCGACAAACGATTCCCTGATCATCCTTGCCAACGGGTGTGCGGGAAATACGCCGGTCGAATCGGAAGGTCCGGCATTTGAACAGTTCTGCGATGCACTGCTCATGCTGTGCACGGAGATGGCGCGCCGTATGGCCGCAGACGGGGAAGGCGCTTCGCATCTGATCACATGCAACGTATCGGAATGCGAAAGCGAGGTAAAGGCAGAGACACTTGCCAAGTCCGTGATCCGTTCTCCGCTGACCAAATCCGCCGTCTTCGGATGTGATGCCAACTGGGGCCGCGTGCTCTGCGCACTCGGGTATTCCGGCGAGAGCTTCGATCCGGAACAGGTTGATATCCAGTTTGCTTCCGCCGCAGGCACTGTCGATGTGTGCAGAGACGGCAAAGGCCTGAACTTTGACGAAGAGCTTGCGGAAGCGGTTCTGAAGGAACCGGAAGTCATTATCAACGTAACCATGCATGAAGGAACGGAACACGCCACCTGCTGGGGATGCGACCTGACATATGACTATGTAAAGATCAACGGAGATTACAGAACATGAACGCAGCGATGATCAATAACAGTACGCGGGCTGAGATCCTCGTACAGGCGCTCCCGTATCTGAAGCGCTATTACGGAAAAACCATTGTTGTAAAATACGGCGGAAACGCCATGATCAGCGATGATCTGAAGGAACAGGTCATGGAGGACATCGTCCTGCTTTCCATGGTCGGAATCAAAGTTGTACTCGTGCACGGCGGCGGACCGGAGATGTCCGATCTCATGAAGCGTCTCGGCAAACAGCCGGAGTTCGTGGACGGACTGCGCGTCACTGATCAGGAGACGATTGACATTGCGGAAATGGTGCTTGCCGGCAAGATCAACAAGAGTCTTGTGAATCTGCTTCAGATGAAAGGCGGAAAGGCAATCGGTCTTTCCGGAATCGACGGACGGATGATCCAGGCGGACTTCAAGGATGAGCGTCTCGGCTATGTCGGAAACGTCACAAAGATCAATGCAGAACCGATCTTTACGGTTCTGAACCAGGGATACATTCCGGTCGTTTCAACGATCGGCTGCGACAAGCGCGGCAATACCTTCAACATCAACGGGGACACCGCAGCCGGCAAGATTGCGCCGGCAGTCAATGCGGTGCGTCTGATCATGATGACCGACATCGAAGGAATCCGGAAGGACAGGGATGATCCGGCAACACTGATTCCCGAGCTTACCGTATCGGAAGCGGAGGAAATGATTAAAAGCGGAGAGATCTCCGGCGGAATGATTCCCAAGGTCCGCTGCTGCATCGATGCGCTGAACGACGGCGTCAAGGCAACGGTCATCATTGACGGACGGGTGCCGCACGCAACACTGATGGAAATACTGACGGACGAAGGTGCCGGCACAATGTTCAGAAAGGACTGAATCATGAACGATATCAAAGCGCTGGATCAGACATATGTGGCCTCGACCTACGGAAGATTTCCGGTTGTGATCACAGGCGGAAAAGGATGCATCGCAACCGATGATCAGGGAAACGAATACATTGATATGGGTTCCGGAATCGGCGTCAATCTGTTCGGATACAGCGATCCCGTCTGGAAAGAGGCGGTCATCGCACAGTTGGATGCGGTTCAGCATACCTCGAATCTGTATTACACCGGACCGTGCGCACAGCTTGCGGAAATGCTCTGTGAGCGGACCGGTCTCAAAAAGGTGTTTTTCTGCAATTCCGGTGCGGAGGCCAACGAATGCGCAATCAAGGCGGCGCGCCGCTACGGTCAGAGGAAGAAAGGCGATGACTGCTTCACGATCATCACCCTGAACAACAGTTTTCACGGCCGTACGCTGACAACGCTTGCGGCTACCGGACAGGAAAAATTCCATAAGCTGTTTCAGCCGCTGACCCCGGGGTTTGTGTCCGTTCCTGCCAATGACTCTGATGCGCTGCGCGATGCGGTAAAGGAATGCAATCCTGCCGCAATCATGCTGGAATGCGTCCAGGGAGAAGGCGGGGTAAATCCGCTGGATCAGGAATTTATTGATACCGCGGTACAGCTTGCGAAGGAATACGATCTGCTCATCATCGATGATGAAGTGCAGACCGGAAACGGCAGAACCGGAACGCTCTATGCGTACATGCAGTACAGCTTTCTGCCGGATATTGTGACAACTGCCAAAGGACTCGGCGGCGGTCTTCCAATCGGCGCGACGATGCTGGGAGAGAAGGTGAAGGATATCTTTACCCCCGGCGACAACGGCTCCACCTTCGGCGGAAATCCGGCGGTATGTGCCGGCGCAGTTTCCAACCTGAAGCGGCTCGATGATGCGATGCTTGCGGAAGTCAGAAGAAAATCCGATCTGGTTTTCCAAACCGTTGCCGGTCAGCCGAATGTAAAATCCGCTGCCGGAAGGGGACTGATGATCGGAATCGAACCGGAACAGGGAACTGCCGCAGATATTGCGAAGACCTGTCTTGAAAACGGAGTGCTTGTGCTTACGGCCGGCGGAAACAAAGTGCGTCTTCTGCCGCCGCTGAATATCAGTGATGAAGAACTGAAGCGTGCGCTGGATGTGATTCTGGCGGCGTTTGCGAAAGGAAAGGAATAAAGGCTATGAATCTGAAGGGAAGAGATTTTCTGACACTGCTCGATTTTACACCGGACGAGATCACGTATCTGCTTGATCTGGCGGCGGATATGAAACAGAAAAAACAGAATCATGAGCCGCACCGTCTCTGCGAGGGAAAGAATGTTGCGCTGATTTTCGAGAAGACCAGCACCCGCACACGGTGTGCATTTGAAGTCGCCGCGAGCGATCTCGGAATGGGAAGCACCTATCTCGGTCCGACCGGTTCGCAGATCGGCGTAAAGGAATCGATTCCCGATACCGCCCGCGTTCTTTCCCGGATGTATGACGCAATCGAATACCGCGGATTCGGTCAGGAGATCGTTGAAGAACTTGCGAAGTATTCGGATGTGCCGGTCTATAACGGCCTGACCAATGAATTCCACCCGACGCAGATCCTTGCGGACATGCTTACGATCCGGGAACATTTCGGAACGCTGAAGGGGATTCATATGGTATATATGGGCGATGCCAGATACAACATGGGCAGATCGCTCATGATCGGCTGCGCCAAACTCGGGCTGCATTTTACCGCCTGTGCACCGGACGGCTATTTTCCCGATGCTGAGCTGACGGAGACCTGCCGTAAGATTGCGGAGACAACCGGCGCAGTGATCGATTTTTCCAGTGAACCTTCCTCTGCTGTCCGTGATGCGGATGTGATCTATACCGATATCTGGGTCTCCATGGGAGAGCCGGAGGCGGTCTGGACAGAGCGCATCAATCTCATGAAGCCGTTCCAGGTAAATGCGGAACTGATGGCCTGCGCAAAAGATACCTGTATCTTCATGCACTGTCTGCCGTCATACCATGATCACCGCACGAAAATCGGAAAAAAAGTCGGCGAGACATACGGCATGGATGCACTGGAAGTTACCGATGAAGTATTCGAAGGGCCGCAGTCGGTTGTCTTTGACGAAGCGGAAAACCGCATGCATACGATCAAGGCCGTGATGGCGGCGACATTATGAGCCGGACCAGGGCATATCTTGTTCTGTCTTCCGGAGATGTCTTTGAAGGCTGGGCATTCGGCGCAGAATCAGACGGAATCGGCGAACTGGTATTCACCACGAACATGTGCGGGTATATTGAGACGCTCACCGATCCGAGCTATGCCGGCCAGATTGTGATCCAGACCTTTCCGCTGATCGGAAACTACGGAATCATCCGCGAGGACTTTGAGGGGAACTGTCTGCTCAACGGCTATGTGGTGCGGGAATACAGTGAAACCCCGTCCAACTTCCGCTGTGAGATGACCCTGGATGCCTTTCTGAAGGAACAGGGGATCCCGGGTATTTTCGGCGTGGACACCCGTGCCCTGACGCGGATCATCCGCGAGAGCGGCGTCATGAACGCGGCGATCTGCAGGGAGGTGCCTGAGGATCTGAACGTAATACGGAATTATCAGGTTCAGGGCGTTGTCGCAACGGCGAGCTGTAAAACGATTGAATCTTATCCGGTCACTGATGCAGCGTACCATGTTGTCCTGATCGACTTCGGCGCCAAGCGCAACATCGTCCGGGAGCTGAATCAGCACGGATGCAGTGTGACGGTCGTGCCGCACTGCACTTCCGCAGAAGAGATTCTCGCGCTGAAACCGGACGGCATCATGCTGTCAAACGGTCCCGGAGATCCGGCAGAGAACACAGAGGTGATCGAACAGATACGAAAGCTGTTCGGAAAGGTCCCGATGTTCGGCATCTGTCTCGGACATCAGCTTGCGGCGCTGGCGGCAGGCGGGACTACCTATAAGATGAAATACGGCCACCGCGGAGCCAATCAGCCCGTGACTGACAGGGTGACCGGAAGGTCATTTATCACGACGCAGAATCACGGATATGCAGTGGACCTGAATTCCCTGAACGGGATTGCCGAAGTGCGCATGGTCAATACCAATGACGGCACCTGTGAAGGACTGGATTATCCGGACCGGAAATGTTTTACCGTGCAGTTCCATCCGGAAGCCTGTGCAGGACCGAAGGATACGGAATTTCTGTTTGAACGCTTTATCCGAATGATGGAGGACAACCGAAATGCCCAGAGATAATTCCATCCGCAAAATACTCGTTATCGGCTCCGGACCGATCATTATCGGACAGGCCGCGGAATTTGATTATGCCGGCGCTCAGGCGTGCGGCGTTTTGAAAGCGGAAGGAATCAATGTCGTGCTGGCCAATTCCAATCCGGCAACGATCATGACGGACAAGCACCTTGCGGATGAAATCTATCTGGAACCCCTGAATGCGGAAACACTGAAGCGGATCATCGTAAAGGAACAGCCGGACAGTCTGCTGGCAGGACTCGGCGGGCAGACCGGCCTGACGCTTGCCATGCAGCTGTGTGAAGACAACTGGCTTGAGGATCACGGCGTACGGCTCCTCGGTTCCGATATTGAAGCGATCCGGCGTGCCGAAGACCGGGATCTGTTCCGGCAGGCAATGCAGAAGATCCATCAGCCGGTCGTTGCCTCGGAAATTGCGACGACGGAAGAGGAGGCGCTTGCCAGTGCCGAGCGGATCGGCTATCCGGTAATCGTCCGGCCGGCCTTTACGCTTGGCGGAAGCGGAGGCGGAATCGCGGAAGACCCGGAGGAACTGCAGCAGATTGCGCACTCCGGTCTGGAACAGTCACCGATCACGCAGGTTCTGATCGAACGTTCGATTGCGGGCTGGAAGGAAATTGAATTTGAAACGATGCGGGATTCCATCGGCAATGTGATCGCCGTATGTTCCATGGAAAATGTGGACCCGGTCGGTGTGCATACCGGAGACAGCATCGTTGTTTCTCCGTGTCTTACACTTGCGGACAAAGAGTTTCAGATGCTGCGGAAAGCATCGCTGGATATCATTACCGAACTCAACATTGTCGGCGGCTGCAACGTGCAGCTTGCGC
>CAMOOA010000074.1 GCA_946621045.1 uncultured Erysipelotrichaceae bacterium | reverse complement strand
TCCGTTACCGTCGCTTCCACGATGGGCCCGGGCATCAAGGTTACTGTTGAGTAATTATTGATTATCACAATGAACGAATCTGTCGTCATGGCAGGTTCGTTTTTTCATGAAAAAGCGGTCCGCTCAGGACCGCCGGTGAATATCGTTCTCCGTATTTCTCATTCATCCGCCGGATGAAATCGTTGTATGCGACATAGTTCCAGTTGTCGGTAAGGTCAGCGGAAACCTTGTAGTATTCCTGCCGTTCTTCCGGTGTAAGTGTTTCGATGGTCCAGCTGCGGCCGTTAACTTCAAGCAGGGACTCGTCTCTGATCATTTTCTTTTCCATGATTCGTCTCCTTTTCAAAACGTCGTATCCGATATATTCATTATGCGTAATTGAGACCCGGTATCCATGGGGACACCGAAGAACATGCGGTAAAATAAGGGTGGCCGTATTTGAGCCTGTCTCAGGGAGGACAATGCGAATGACTGATGTGAACAAGCCTGTGGAAAATCCGAAACTGCGTGTGCTGCTGGAGGAACGGAAGAATACTTCGCCGGAAGGGCAGTCTTCCGTAAACAACCGGATCGCGGAAGAGATTGCGCTTCGTGCCCGGCTGCTTGCGGTAATACAGCTGGATCCCGATGCGGTGGAAGTGCATGAGGATGGAAAAGCCGTCATCCAGAAAGATACCCGTCTGACCTTTGTGATGTTCAATGATCAGAAGGGAAACACATTCATGCCGGTATTCACCGACTGGCCTTCCCTGTATGCGGGGGAAATGTATAAAGATAAGAACGTACAGACGCTGGTGGTCGGCTTTGACGATATCGCCGCAATCACAGGCGGGCACGCCGGTGCGGTCGTGAATCCCTTTACGGATAACTTTGTAATAAATCCTTCCAATCTTGCGCATATGAAGATGCAGAAGGAAATCACACTGAACGGAGTCTCAAAACAGGAAATCAAAAAGGACACCACCGTACAGATCGGTGATCCGGCGGAGGTGCCGTATGAGATGATTCAGGCAATCAATTCGCATGCGGAAACAGACAAAACGATCAACGCAATCTGGCTGAAGCGGATGATCAAAGACGGAGAACAGAGCTATCTTCTGATCGTGGATCATATCGGCAATCCGGATGAAGTATTCAAGGGCATTGCGGATGCGGCTGTGCCGCATATCCATAACGGAATGTATCTGGATATGCTGGAATATGACAGTCCGACCGGAAAGAATGCCGCCAGGGGAAAACCGATCTACCGGAAACAGAAGCGGTTACTGTTCGCATGAGAGCAGTTTACAGAAGGAAAGAAACGTTAAAGTACCCCTTACAGCCATGGGTAATGAACCGGAACGACGTATATAATATACGCAAAGGTGAGGAAACCCGATATAAACAATAACCCTGAAGTAATGGAAAAAATCCGGAAAAATATCATGACAAAGATTCCGGAGGATGTTCTGAAACAGCTGGAAAAAAGCAGCAATGATCTTGAATGGGTATCAATTCGGCGGAGATGCGGCTCAGTTTTACCGCTGCAAGAAGTGCGGCCATTATTTCAAAATCATGGATGGAGTAATCTATCCGAACGATTAAATAATGAACGCGTAATGCGTTCTGAATAATCCAGATGGAGCCTGCCGGAAACGGCAGGTTTTTCGTATAACTGGAAAAAAAGTCTGACTGAAAACGGGGGATTTTCAAACTGGGAGGCAATAAGAAGTACAGGAGGTACGCATCTGATGAAAAAACGGAAGAGAAAAAAGAAGTCTGCTGTACGGAATTCTGCATCACCCAACCGGAAATACAAGGACAGCCTGTTTCGATTCCTGTTTGGAAACAAGGACCATAAGGAATGGACACTGTCGCTGTTCAACGCAATAAACGGGACGGACTACCGTGATCCGCAGAAACTGGAACTGCAGGATTCCGGGAATATCCTCTTTCTCAAAGTACAGGAGGATGTGGTTTTTCTCTACGGAGATGTTCTGAGTTTTTTTGAGCATCAGTCCACCTGGACACCGAATATGCCGATACGGATGCTGGAATATGCGGCGAAGCAGATCGCAGGAATGATCGATAAGGAAGCAGTGTATCATACTGCACTTCTGACGATCCCGCGTCCGAAGTTCTATGTGTTTTACAATGGGTTTGAAAAAGAGCTTTCAGAGAACGCTGTATTGAAATTGAGCAACAATTATGATACGAATAATCGTGACGAAGGGATTGGTAAATCGTACGACCTGGAAGTGATAGTACATGTCATCAATATCAATTCCGGAAAGAATGAAGCAATACAGGCCAGATGTAAGCCTCTGGAAGAATACACATGGATCATATCGGCCATCCGCAGGAAGAAAGAACAGGGGATGGGTCTGAGAGAGGCAATCGTACAGACGATCCGGGAACTTCCGGAAGACTATGTGACACGGGACTGCATTCTGGCAGAACAGGGGAGGATTACGGGAATGCTGCTGGATCCGGAGGGTGACGCAAGACAGTTTGAGAATCTGAAACGGGTGCTGCGTAAAGAAGCGTGGGAAGAAGGCCGCAAAGAAGGCCGTGAAGAAGGCATAAACAAAACCAAGGCAGAAATAGTACAGGCAATGCTTCAGGAAGGCGTGGATGATGAGCTTATTCTGAGGGTTGTTAAAGTGACACCGGAGTATCTGACTTCTTTAAAATCAAAAATCGCAGAAAAGAAATAGTAAATAAGCGTGGAACATAGTAAATAAGCGTGGAACACAGGAGGGAGTTACAGGAATGCTGCTGGATCCGGAGGGTGACGCAAGACAGTTTGAGAATCTGAAACGGGTGCTGCGTAAAGAAGCGTGGGAAGAAGGCCGCAAAGAAGGCCGTGAAGAAGGCATAAACAAAACCAAGGCAGAAATAGTACAGGCAATGCTTCAGGAAGGTCTGGATGATACACTTATTCTGAGGGTTGTTAAAGTAACACCGGAATTTGTGAGCGCAATGAGGAAAACCGCCGCAAACGAAACGGAATAAATAATTCTGCACTGAATTCAGATCAGAACTG
This sequence comes from uncultured Erysipelotrichaceae bacterium, assembly GCA_946621045.1. The sequence continues at coordinate 3,276 of CAMOOA010000074.1, read as the reverse complement.
AAAAAGAGCGGACTCTTATTTAAAATGGGAATCTGCTCTTCTTTTAATTACAAAGTCATTACTTACACTGCGCAAACGCCTGTTCAAAGTCTTCAATCAGGTCGTTGACGTCTTCACATCCGCAGGAGATGCGGATCAGGTTGTTGTATGCCTTCTTCGGGAACATCAGCGTTACCACGTCGCCGAGGCTGGTCGCGATCGGCGGAATCTTTGTGGCATCGCAGAATCTGCACATTTCTTCATAGCCGCCCTTGAGATGCACACACAGCATGCCGCCGAAGTTGCCGTTGACGAAGAGCTTCTTCGCAAGCTCATGCTGGTGGTGGGATTCGAGACCCGGGTAAGTGACGAAGTCAACTTCCGGTCTTGCCTCAAACCACTTCGCAAGCGCAAGGGCATTTTCGGACTGCTGCTTCAGACGCAGCGGCATGGTCCGTACGCTCCGCAGCGCAAGCCATGCGTCATACGGGCTGATATGGGAACCGAGGTTGTCATAGTAGTAGCGCACCCGGTTGATGTCTTCCCGGCTTCCGGCAACGATGCCGCATAATGCATCACCGTGGCCGACATAGTACTTCGTGCCGGAATGCACAACGATGTCTGCGCCCCAGTCGAGCGGACGCATCACGCACGGCGACAGGAAGGTGTTGTCGACGATGAACTTGCAGCCATGGGCGTGGGCAATTTCGGCGACTGCCGGAATATCCGCAAGCTTCAGCTGCGGGTTGGAAAGCGCCTCGAGGTAGACCACCTTGGTGTTGGAACGCATTGCCTTTTCGATATTGGAAAGATCGAGCACTTCCACCCGGGAGGTTTCGATTCCCTTTGACGGCAGGATGTCCGCAAACATGCTGGAAGTGCACATGAAGGTGTCATCCGAACAGATGACATGGTCGCCCGCATTCAGATTCGAAAGCAGGGCATTGGAGATGGCTGCCATGCCGCAGGCGGTAATGACCGCATCCTCGGCATGCTCCAAAGCCATGACTTTTTTCTCGAGGGCATTGGTTGTCGGATTGGTGGTGCGGCTGTAAATATACAGATCCGGCTCCCATTCGGCACCCCTCGCCAGCATTTCATCATACTGCTCGGCGGTTTCGTAGCCGTACGTGGAGGTTTCATAGATCGGTGTATTCATTGCCCGGGTAACGGGATCGGGTCCTTCACCCGCCTTGACGGCACGGGTGCTGAACCGCATTTTGCTGAAATCGGTGTCGTATCTGCTCATAATGGTTAAATCCTTTCCTGCTGTACTGTCATGCCGTAGATCCGGCGGTATGCGTTCTCATTATACGGGATGAGGAGGATTTCTCCGCATGAAAAAAGATTCCTCAGTGAGGAATCCGTTTCAGATATTCCCGGAATACCGGAATGATCGGCTCGGAAATTTCCGGAAGATGATCCGGCGGGAAGAAGCGCAGCTCCGAGAGCTCGCTCTCCTGGGGACGCATGTCACCGTGATATTTCCGGCAGAGATAGATGACTTCGACGTTGTATACCTCGTCTCCGTTGGGATAGATGTAGTGGGTCTCTTCCCCGGAGTTGATCATGAAGAATTCCAGTTCATCCGCAATGAGATTCATTTCCTCCAGGAGTTCGCGACGTGCGCAGTCCTCCACGCTTTCCCCGAGGTTCATTGATCCGCCGGCATAACCCCACTTCTGATTGTCGGTCCGCTTTCCAAGCAGGAGCTCGCCCTGTTCATTGATGATGATCACGCTTGCGGCGCACTGCAGGAGGGGACGTCTGCCGACGATCCTGCGCAGGTCCATGATGTAATCAGACATGGCGGTGTTTCGACTCTTTCAGGGCAAGACTGTCCTGTTTGTTTTCTTCGTCGATCAGCCTGTCAAGCCGGCTGAAGAATTCCTCATGCGCGCTGCGGTAAAGCTGATTGAAGGCGGCGTCCTGTCCGCTGTGCAGGAAGACGATATAATCGTGGCCGTTGGATGCCAGTTCCGGAGAGACCCGGGCAAGCGTCGCAAGACCGACATTCGAGCAGGTATCGGAGATACGCTCGATGTTTCCGAGGGTATCGATGAAATCCGAACCGGAGTAGACATTGCACTTTCCGTTCGCAAGCCGGCCAAGATGGTTTGCCTTCAGCGCATCAACGAGATCATCCACCACTTCCTCCAGCGGCTCGATTTCCATGGCCGCCCGGGAATCCCGGCGGCGGAATGCCTGATCGGTAAGCCGCAGGATGCGGTTGATCAGATCATGCAGGACATCAAGTTCATGCAGGGCGGTGGAGGAGAAGGAGATCTTCTGCCGGGAAAGGTCCCGTCCGGTCTCCGCAATATTCATCGCATGGTCCCCGAGGCGTTCAAATTCATTGACGATCTTGTAATACTCATTGAGGATCCGGATATGTTCTTCCGCCTGAAGATTTCCGGAGAGCGCCGCAAGATATTTGCTTAAACTGTCTGTCATGAGGTCAAGATTGTCTTCTTCCTCATTGATTGCCTGAAACTTCGCCTCATTGTAGCTGCCGAGCAGCTCGAAGGAAGCGGAGATATTCCGTGAGGCAATTTCCAGCATTGTGCACAGCATTTCATAACAGGAGCGGAGCGCAAGCGCCGGCGTGGAGAAGAATACCGGATTGAGCGCTTCAAACTTGTCCTTATAGCGGTTTTCACTGACCGGCTCCGGCCGGACGATCCGGTAAGCGGCCTTTTCAAACAGGCCGATAAACGGAAGAAGGACAACCGCACAGGCAAGATTGAAAATCGTATTGGTATTGGCAATGGAACCCGGATTGACGACGGTATCCCAGATGCCGTTCAGTACGCCGAACTGATGCAGGACGGCAACACTGACGAGAACCAGAACGGACTTTCCGATGTTGTAGAGAATATTGACGATACCGACACGCTTTGCGTCCGGCACCGCACCGATCGAACAGACGATGGCCGTGGTGACGCAGTCACCGAGGTATACGCCGACGATGACCGCATAGACGGCACGGAAGGTCAGAACACCGGACATCGAGAATGCCTGCAGGATACCGATCGTTGCGGAAGAGCTCTGCAGGATGAAGGCAACCGCTGCGCCGGTCAGATAACCGATGAGCGGGTTGGTGCCGAGGTTCTGAAACAGGGAATCAAATGCGCCGTTTGTCTGAAGGGTGCTGACCGAGTTGGTCATATTCAGAAGTCCGGAGAAGAGGATGCCGAAGCCGATCAGGATGTTTCCGATTGTCTTGGAATTCTTGAATCTGAAGCCCATGATCAGGATGATGCCCGCAATCAGGGCAATCGGCGCAAGACTGGAAGG
>CAMOOA010000073.1 GCA_946621045.1 uncultured Erysipelotrichaceae bacterium | reverse complement strand
ACCAGGAAATGGACATGCGGAATACCTTGAAGCCCATCTCCGCAAAGAGCGCGATATCCTCCTTATAGTGATGATAGAAGTCGATGCCGTCATGATTCGGATACAGGCAGTCATCCAGCACCGCATAATGCGCGCCTTCCGGAAGCTTCTCGAATTTTGTGATAAACCCAGGTTTGCCGTCCTTGCCGATATACGTGATTCTCCGCGGTTCATTTACGGAACCGCCGGTTGTGACATCTGTCAAGGCAGGTCCTCTTCCGTCGAGGTTCCAGGCACCCTCCAGCTGATTTGCGGCGGTTGCGCCGCCCCACAGGAAATCTTTTGGAAATGGCATGATTATTCTCCTTCTGTTTATATCTGCACAGTTACAGACTCTCTGTTATTAATATTACCATTTCGATCTGATATCGAAGTGTGCGGCAGAAAAAAAACGAACGGGATGAGTATTCACACCGTCTGATCGCCATTTGAAAAGGCCCGCCGCTATGGCAGGCCGTGGTTCGGTTCTTACGAAGCGCTTCTGGCAGTCTCTGTGCTGCGCTCCTCACGCTCCTTAATCACATTGCGGATCGCTTCTCTGGTAATCATGCCCGTACTGAGGTCATTGAACTCTTCCGCGATTGCCTCCGCTTCGCTTCTCTTTTTCAGAAACGCAGCTGCGCAGTCCGGGTCAAAATGATGTCCTGCGCCTTCCTCAATGATCCGGAACGCCTTGTCAAAGTCAAACGGCGGCTTGTAGCTGCGCCTGGATACCAGCGCATCATACACATCCGCGACTGCCATTACCCGGGCAGACAGCGGAATCTGATCTCCTTTAAGTCCGTGCGGATAACCGGAGCCGTCCCATTTTTCATGATGGTAAGCCGCAAGATTTTTCGCTTCGCGAAGATAACCCGCATCCGTAGCGACAAGTTCGATCGCCTGCTGGATGATGATTTCACCCGCGGTTGTATGCGTCTTCATGGCCTCATACTCCTCATCCGTCAGTTTTCCCGGTTTATTCAGAATCGCATCCGGCACATTGATCTTTCCGATGTCATGAAGCGGCGCCGAGTTGAATACATCGTTGATGTAATCATCGGTAATAATGTCTTTGAACTTTCCTTCTTTACGGAGCTCTTCGAGAATCAGCCGGCAGTATGCGGCGGTTTTGCGGACATGGTCTCCGGTGCATTTGTCCCGGCTTTCCACAATATCCGCCAGCACAAGGATCAGACCGTTCTGCATCTTGTTCAGAGCTTCGGACTTTTCCTGAATATCCGCAATGTAATTGACCGTTTCGGCGATTGTCTTCGAAAATGAGCTGTACAGATTCTGAATCTCATCTCCGGTATGAATGTCCAGGGCCTTGAAATTGCTGGCGCTTTCCTCGGTGTTCTCTCCGAGCCGGTTTGCAAAGTTATCTGCCGCAACTGCCATACTGTTGATGGGAAGCACCAGATTATAATCCGCAAGCCAGAGCCCGAATACCAGAATCACCATCAGAAAGGCGATGAAGAGCGAGCTGACTTTCGCAATAAAGCTGATTTCATGAAGCCGTATTTTGTTCATGGAAATATCAACGCACGCATATGCGGCGCATTTCCCCGCGGAGTCATAAATCGGCTCATACATCGTCATCAGCCATCCGAAGGTTTCATTTGATTCAATCGGCGCGATCGGACGTCCTGCGAGCAGATCTTTGAGATACGGGAGGAACGCATCATCAAACTCAATAATGTCTCCCGGACTGCTGCCGGGCGTGTCTTCCGTGTCAAGATCAAACACCACATGGCATCCGTCTTCCCGGATGGAGTATACATACACATACAGAATGTCTGCGGAGGTTCCCTTGATTTCCTTAAGATGCCGTTCGATCTCAGAATACCCTTCGGCACGCTTTCCCTGTTCAAGGAACGTTTCCACACGGTCTCCCGGGACAACGGAAGCCACCAGTTTTGCGGCTCCGGTTCCCATCTGAATATGATCATCCATCGTCGCGGTCTGATACAGCCTGTAGGCGATGCCTGCAGTTACGCCGAAGATCGTCACAAGAATCGCAGACACCATGCCCATCAGTTTTGTACGGAGAGATTTTGTCGAATTCCGCAGCGCATGGATGGTCCGCTCCCGTTCGGAGTCACTGAGCGGTTTCTGGCGCCAGCCGTGGAAGTGCATCAGGTCGTTCACTTTTGAGGAAAGAAGTTTTACAAGAAAGAACACGACCGTGACCGTAATCAGCTTGTCGACAACGTCGTAAAGCATGTCGGAGGAAAGCTGCGAAAGAAACAGCGAGAGATGTCCGCTTTCAAAAAACTGTCTGGACAGTGCGGCAGTAAAACCCTGTCCGATATCAAAACCGTACAGGCAGTAGGTAAGCACGGAGCCGATTCCGCCGCCGATGAGTGCCAGCGGAAATGCGGTCAGAATTGTTTTGAAGAATGATTTGTAATACCCGCGGTCCGCAAAATAAGCCGCAGCGACCGCGATCAGAACGTTCGTAAAGGAATAATATGCATTGATCGGATCGGAGAGTGCATTGATTACATTTGACAGAAAGCCGGTGATCACACCGGGAAGATAGCCGCCGATCACGGCAATCATGACGGTTCCGATGGAATCAAGATACAGCGGCAGTCCGAGCCGCGAGGCAAACTGGGCACCGGCGATATTGATTACAATGCCGAGGATGCAGAACAAAAAACCGTATGTAGCCATCCGTAAAATGCCATGGTCATATTTCTGTTTTTCATTCTTCATCATCAGTTGTTTCTATAATATAAAATATTATGTTTTGCCCGCAATATATCTGCCTGCGCTGTTTTTAAGCCGCTTCCGCATTCTTCCGCGTGCTGTCGGATGTATCGCTGCCGGTGCGGGTTTTCCGGTTCATTTTGTCATTATACATTGCCTGGTCAGCACTCAGCAGCAATGCATGCGGGTCGCTGTTTCCGAAGGTTTTCGCGCGTCCGATCGAGAACCGGATCGGAATCGTCACGCCGTCGCTGAGCTCCATCGTTCCCTGATTCTGCAGATCAGGCAGTTTGCGGATATCCTGTTCAAGTTCCTCATCCGTGTCATATCCGTACAGGAACATGACGAATTCATCACCGCCGAGCCTTCCTGTCAGATTCTCACGGCTGCCGAACGTGTTCAGTTTGTCTGCAATCACTGTGAGATATCTGTCACCGCAGACATGCCCGTAACTGTCGTTGATTTCCTTCAGCCCGTCCGCGTCAATCATGCATACAAGCCCATGCTTTGCAGTTTCGGGATGCGCAATCAGATCCTCGAAATCCGCTTTGAGCCTGCGTCTGCTCAGAACCCCCGTAAGCATGTCAATGTCACGTTCCGATTCCACGCGGCGCCGCACATTTATTTCGTCCGTCATGTCGACGATCACGCCGAATACATCATTTTCTCTGCGGGTCTCTTCCAGTTTCAGATAATGCGGCATGTCGCCTTCAATCATGAAGAGGTTGTCTTCATGTTCAACGGCATGCTGTTTCAGTTCATCGATCTTTTTCCGGAATAAGTTATGGTCTTCAAACAGCGCCGCTGCCGCTTCCGAATCAAGGCCAAGCAAGCCCGGAACGCGCTCTGTTACACGAACCTTCTTCATGCGGGTGTTGTACTCGTAGACACCGACCGGAAGATTGGTCTGATTCAGGATATAGGAGATCTTCTCCGTGTTTCTCAGCAGCGTGCGGATCAGTTCATTGATATGTGAGCTGAGTTCCGCAAACTCCTTACTGCCGGTAATGTTTACCGTGCGGTCCAGTGCGCCCTGGCTGATATCCGCAAGCCCTTCGTTCATTTCGGAAATACTGCTTATGACGAAACGGTCGATATACGCCGTTACGGCAGCTACCAGCAGGACTGCCGCAACGAGCAGTGCCAGAATCAGGAATGCGGCATTCCGGGTGAGGTTCTGATACATCGCTTCCGTAGTGACGACATAGACGATGGACCAGTTTTCCATTCCCGTCGTAATGGCATAGCTTGATACCCCGTTGATCTGCCGGTGAAAGCCTTTCCGGCTGCTTTTGAGAACCGCCTCATCAAGGCCGAGATCCGCCGGAACCTTTCCCACCAGGTTCGGATCGGAAGCACCCACAACACGGTTTTCAAGCTGGTTCACCGCGTATAAGGTAACTCCTCTGCCTCCGTTCAGCAGTCCGAAAATATAGGTGAGTTCATTCTTTTCGGTCGCACGCAGAACCGCGGAAGGATTCATTCCGACCTGCAGGATGAAGTCTCCGCCGGCACTCCATACAGCCGAGTACTGCATCATTTTTCCCTCTGCCGTATTCGGTGTCACATCCTGCGCAAGACGCATCGATTTGTCCTTCAGCATAGCCCGAAAGAATCCAATCTGATCGCCGTCAAACACGGAATATCCGTAATACTCCGGATTTGTCCCGCTGACGATGACTCCTTCCGGGCTGAAGATATGGATCTCATCCACCCCGACAAGTTCCGCGATCTTTTTCAGCTTCTCCATGTTTTCCGCAGCCGAAGGATCCGCCTCCAGAATATAGGAAACGGTATCCGCATTTGCAAAACAGCTTTCCTTGTATTCTGTGTTCAGCCGCTTCAGTTCCTCTTCATTTTCCCGGAGGATCTGATCGATCTGCGTAAACATGACATCCGCGTTCTGGTATGCCCTGCGCTCTGCATTGTTGATCTGAATCCAGAAAAACACAGCCACTTCCAACAGCATTACAGCAGCTGTAATAAGAATGATATTGGTGATGATTTTGCTCTTCAGTTTCGGGAGTGTTCTGTTCATCTGTATCCATCCTGGCAGCAGTTCGAGTTACATGCGGATATGCCGATATTAATATCATACAGCATGCGTCATTCATCGCCTATCCTCAGCCGGCGGAATCTGAATATTTTTTGCGGTCATGCGGATTTTCCAATAAATCCGTCAGTCACATGCGCGCATATTGTCCGAAAAGCGCAGAAACGCAGAACCGGAAAACGCAGTGCGTCTTTGTCTTCTGAAAGGTACAGAAGCTCGGGACACGCCGCTTTCCTTATCGTCTTCTGCGGTCCTCCCCGCTGTTTTTGTAGTAGTTGCGCTTGCTTTCGTACATCGCCTGATCCGCTTCCTTGATCACCGATTCAAGATCTTTATTGTCTTTCACCTCTGCGATGCCGTAACAGATGGAAAGACGGTCAATGGCAGGCCGCTTCCAGTGTGCGGTCAGTCTGTCCAGTTCCTTTGCGCAGCGTTCCGTTTCTTCCTTTGTGCCGTTTGTAATGATGCAGAACTCATCTCCGCCGATCCGGTAAATGGAATCGATGTTTTCAAACGCTTCGGAGATGCATTCGGATGCCCCTATCAGAAGTGAGTCTCCGACATCATGTCCGAGAACATCATTGGTCTGTTTCAGACCGTTAAGATCCGCAATGACGACACAGAGGTGATCCGGCTTCTCCGCCTCAAGCTGCGCCTTTTTTTCGGTGTATGCCCGGCGGTTTTTGAATCCGGTGAGCTGATCATAGTAAGCGAGTTTTTCCTGAATTTCCGCCAGTTCTCTGGCAGATTCCGCATACACATAGCGTTCAAACCGGCATTTGTTATTGACATGTCCGATCACGATGCCGGCCGCGGAAAAAAGAATGAGATTGGTCAGTCCCCAGGAATAGATTTCCGGCTGAATCACGCCGCGCGCCGCAAGTATGTACGCAATGAGGTTAATTGTCAGACGGATGATGTTGTCAATGGTGCTGCTTATGACACAGGTCGGAACGATCAGCACAAATGCGATCATACTGGCGGTCCGTACATCCGGCTGGCAGACCGCAATGCCGATGCCGGCGAAGAGGACGGAAAAAAGCATGAGGTTGATTAACAGAAAACGCATCCATCCGTCCGGTTTCGGAAAGGCTGCCGTGCCGATCATTGTGACTGCACTCGCCGCAAGCGCGCAGATATAAACCATACGGCATGCGGCGTATGCGCTCGAATTCAGTGACAGAATCAGGCTCAGAATCCAGAAGACCGCAGTACATGTCGACCACGCCATAACAGAACGGATGTTGTCTTCTGCAATCGGCTTGAGTGCCTTGCGGTACTCCTCCTCCGTAAGGCCCATATATACCAAAGATTTTTTTATCTTTTCAAACATGGCTTCTCCATTCGCGCAGAGGGTCTTCCCCTTCGCAATTTTAACCACAATATCAAAAATAACCACTATTCCCCGCAATTTCAATAAAAACCACCGGCGAGGAATCCTGGGATTTTAATCCCGACAGGAATCGCCCCCTTTTCCGTCATACTGGTTGAGGATATACTGTCTTACCGTTTCCTTACTCATAT
>CAMOOA010000072.1 GCA_946621045.1 uncultured Erysipelotrichaceae bacterium | reverse complement strand
TGTCCATCCTGAAGACGATTGCCGGCACCGGTCAGCTTTCGGAAATGTATTCGATCGACTTCAACGAAGACATCTGCATCATCGGACACAGCGGAAGCGGCGATGCGGATATTTCCACCGCAAGAAAGCCGACAATGAAAATCGTGGATGTCTTCCATGGAAAGACGGGCGGCGGCTATCTGACGCAGTTCTACCCGCCGACCGGACCGGTAACTTATCTTGCGATTACCCAGGACCGTGACGGGCACTTCAAATTTGTGGCAGCGGAAGGCATCAATGAGGACGGACCAATCTTCATGTTCGGCGATACCAACATGCGTACACGATTCTCCTGCGGAGCACGGGAATTCATGAACAAGTGGAATGAAGCCGGCCCGACCCATCATATGGCAGCGGCGGTCGGACGCCACATTGATACGATTCTCAAGGTCGCAAAGATCTTCAACATTCCGTGTGAAGTGATCACACGTTAATAAGCGGCTGAATCAGAGCTGCCTTGCACAATGCGCAAATGACCGCATCTGTGGGCTTCCATAAAAACAAAAATCCGAATCCCGGAGATTCGGATTTTTTGCGCTGTCTCAGAAACAACTCAGGCTTCTGCTGTCACGCTTTACTTTTTGAATTTGCCAAGAAGACCGGATGTTCTGATCCTGATTTCTCTCGGCAGGGCATACGGCAGGATTGCCTTGAGCTTGCCTTCTTCCGCCGTGTACATTCTGGAAGCTTTCGGATGATCGCGTTCCAGACGGATTGCGTCAAATTCACACTTCGTCGTGCAGAGACCGCAGCCGATACATCTGTTCACATCAACTGTGGTCGCGCCGCACTTGAGACACCGGTTGGCTTCCGCACGGATCTGTGCTTCACTCAGAGGTTCTCTCAGATCATGCCATGTTCCGGCAGGATCTCCGGCTTTATGACCCGGTTTCTGTCTCGGAAGGTTGTCATAGCTTTCAACGAGAATATCATCTCTGTCGAGTTCAATGATTTCTCTCAGGTCTCTTCCGACAGTCAGACGGTTGGCGCCCTGTTCCTTATGCACATATCTGTGCAGGGAATCGGCAATCGGTCTGCCTGTGGCAATCGCATCGATCGCAAACTTCTGACCGGTAACGATATCGCCGCCTGCGAAGATATCTTCTTCCGCAGTCTGTAATGTTACAGGGTCGGCAATGATCATGCCGCGCGGGCTGATCTCAACTTTGGTGCCTTCGAGCATCGTTCCAAGATCCGGTTTCTGACCGGTGCAGTACAGCACGGCTGTGCACTCGAGCTCAGTGGTCTCATTGTCATCAAACACCGGGGCAAATCTTCCTTCGGAATCCTTGACGCTGAGGCATTTGCGGAAGCGGATGCCGCATACCCTGCCATCCTTTGTCAGGATCTCCGCAGGACCCCAGCTGCCGTTTACACTGATGCCTTCTGCCTCGCATTCCGTTCTGTCTTCAACTCCCATCGGAAGTTCATCGTATGCCTCAAGTGCATACATGAAGACTTTTTCAGCGCCGGCACGGACTGCTGTTCTTGCGACGTCTGCGCCGATGTTTCCGCCGCCGATGACAACGACATTGCCGCTGAGTTTTCCGGCCTGCGGAAGTTCTCCCTGCATCAGGGCAACTTCATCTTCATTGATGATGCGCATGAAGTCGATGCCGCTCATCACGCCTTCGGCATCCGCGCCCGGCACATCAAGTCTGCCGCCGCTCTGAAGACCGGTCGCGATGTAGAATGCCGCATATCCTTCATCCCGCAGCTGCTGGATGGTAATATCCTTGCCGACTTCAACGCCGGTTCTGAATTCCACACCCATTTCCTTCATGACATCGATTTCCGCATCGACAACGTCTTTCTCAAGACGGAAGGAGGGGATACCGTATCTGAGCATTCCGCCGAGCGCTTTCTGCTTTTCAAATACAGTAACGGGATAACCGCGTTTTCTCAGATAGTATGCCGCAGAAAGTCCGGCAGGACCGGCGCCGATGATTGCCATCTTGTATTCATCGCCCCAGAGTCCGCCGAATTCCTTGCCGCATTCCGGTACGAACCGGTTCTCTGCCTTAAGTTCCTGTGCGGCGATGAATTTTTTGATTTCATCGATTGCGACAGGCTGGTCGATCGTGCCGCGGGTACATCTGTCCTCACATCTGCGGTTACAGACAGCACCGCATACAGCGGGCAGGGGGTTATCCTGTTTGATCAGTTCCAGGGCTTCACGGTATCTTCCCTGATCGGCCATGTTGATGTATCCCTGTACAGACAGGTTGGCAGGGCATGCCGCTTTGCAGGGGGAGGTACCGGTGTCATAGCAGTTGATCTTTGCGTCTTCCCGGTAGTTCTTGTTCCACTTTTCCGGACCCCATTTCACGTTGTTGGGGAGTTCGGTAACCGGGTATTCCACAGGCTTGCCGTTCTTCCGGCAGAGCTTCTGACCAAGTTTTGCGGCGCCGACCGGACAGATCTCCACACACTTTCCGCATGCGACGCACTTGGTGTGATCGACATGTGCCCGGTAGGAGGAGGCTGACATGTTCGGGGTATTGAACAGCTGTGATGTCTTGATCGCATTGCATATCGTAGCGGAACAGTTACAGATACCTACGATCTTGCCTTCGCCGTCGAGGTTGGTGATCTGATGCACATAGCCGGCTTTTTCCGCCTTGTCCAGGACATCCATTACCTCATCGTAGGTTGCGTAGCGGGCATCCTTGCCGGTTTCGACCAGATATTCCGCCATGTCGCCGACCGCGATGCACCAGTAGTCTTCGATCTCACCGCCGCCTTCACCGCGGATCCGCTGCTGTCTTCTGCAGGAACATACATCCAGCGCATATTTGTCATACTTGCTGAGCCAGTAGGACAGCTTTTCCTTGGTGACTGCCTGACTGTTGTTTTCAATTGCCTTTTCAACCGGAATGACATGCATTCCAAGTCCGCCGCCGCCTTCCGGAACCATATGGGCAACTTTGCCTACAGGCACCATGGATGCATAGTGGAAGAAGGTCGCAATCTCCGGATGCTGTTCCATGAGCTTTCCGGTCATCAGCATGTATTCGCCGGAGCCGACAACCCACTTCGGAATAAAGTATTGCTTTTCGTGCTTATCGTTCTCACGGTCAAATTCCATGAGACCCTTGCTGCAGATGCCTTCGGCGATCTTTTCAGCATCAGCCTCGGACATGCTGTTGCGTGCGGCCATCTCTGCGACTGTGAGCTTGACGGTTCTCTTTTTCCCGAAGCTCAGCATGAACTTCACTTCCTCTGTTGTAAGGACTTTGTCCAGCAGCCAGAAATCCGGATCGTCATTCCGGACATTCTTCGGCTTTCCGGACAGATGAAGGTCATCCGCGATCATTGCGGCCAGCTGCCGGATCAGTTCTTCGCGCTCCTTGTCCGCGACTTCATAATGCTCCGGCAGATAGTCATTATCATTAAACAAATAGTGCTCAAATCGTTTAGGAACCATAACAGTGTTCTCCTCCTCCTTATAACAATTCCCATGAGCAGATCCGTGTATAACCCGGCACATCACTCTGCTTAACGCGCCGGGATCGGAGTGATACAAATACATAAATTAAATGGTGCAGATAAATATATGCTCTAAATTAACTATATTACGGGCAGGGTCTGAAATTGAACTACACAATAGAAAAAACGGTCTTATTTTGCAGAACCGTCCGGATTCATGACTGCTGTAATCTATGCTGCAATGATGATCATCGCTTCGCGCCTTTGCGGAATGCGGTCGGCGTCATTCCTTCCCTGCGATGGAAGCAGGCGGAAAGGTAGTCCGAGTTGGAAAAGCCGGTATGATTGGCAATCTCGGCAATCGACATCGGCGTATTGATCAGCATTTCCTTGACATGGCGGAGACGGACATTGATCAGATATTCCGAAAAGGATACGCCGACCTGGGAAACAAACATGCGTGACAGATGGCCTTCGGAAAACCCGGCGGATTCTGCCGCGTCGGCAAGTTTTATATCCTCGCTGTAATTGCGCTCAATAAAATACATGGTTTCCATGATTCCGGCGGAGAGTTTGTCTTTAAACTGCATGTCATCCGTATGCCGGTTCTTTTCCCGCATCAGAACGATCAGCCGGTACAGCATGCCCCTTAACAGCTCCGTGGAATAATCCGCATCCTGTTCATATACCTCCAGCATATCCGCAAGCAGGACCTGCGCTTTTGCGGTGTTTTCCTCATCCAGGGAAATACAGCGCTGATCAAAGACATTGCGCCAGATCTCGGGATCGATATCACGGCGGAAGTCTTCCGCAAGCTCTTCGGATATCTTGATCAGGTAATTGATATAAGGCCGGTCGCTGAGGGAAAAGGTCCGGTGATACAGCATCGGCGGCATCACGGAAAAATCGCCGTCATGCAGGTCGATCTGCTGGTAGGGGGTGATGATCCGCCGGTCGCCGGAAATCAGATATCCGATACTGTAATGGGTCGAAGCCATCTCCATCTGCGGCATCATGAAATCGGACGGGAGCTCCCGCCGCTGTACGGTAATCAGGCGTTTCTGCGGCATTCCGATCGGCATTTTTTACCTCTTGTCTGTACAATATCATAATTTCAAAGATTTATGCGAAAAGTGGACATTATAGTAAAGGATTCCTTATTTTTTGTGACGTATGATGGAAGCGTAAAAAGAGAAAAGGCATATATTGCCTGTTATAAATGCCGAAACGGCAGGAAAGGAAGCGTTATGAGTGTTGTAAAAGATCAGATCTGGCTGTCAGACAGGGATGCTGAAGGTGTCGCAGCCGCAGAAGGTGTTGTGCGCAAAGTGAAGAGCTACACCGATGAACTGATGGTTGTTGAGAATGTATTTCAGAAGGGAGCAGTCGGTTCGCTGCACTCCCATCCGCATACCCAGATCACCTATGTGGTATCCGGAAAATTTGAATTCAATATCGGCGGTGAGAAGCGGATCGTAACTGCCGGCGATACGATGCTGAAAAAGAACGGCATTGAGCACGGCTGTGTGTGTCTGGAAGAAGGCATCCTGCTGGATATCTTCTCCCCGATGCGCGAAGACTTCGTAAAGTAATCGGAACCAGATAAGGAAGGGAACAAGGTTGGAAGACGTTATGATCACGATCAATATTGATAAACTCTATCGGTATGAACACAAATCCGAACCCTGCTACATCGGATTCCCGCTTCCCAAGGGAACCCTTAAGACAGCTGACAGCGTAAACCTGTATGCAGGAGAAACCCGTCTTCCGATACAGTCCAAAGTTACCGCCCGCTATGAGGACGGCTCCGTCAAGTTCCTCTTCCTGCGGTTCCTCGCAGACATTCCAGCATATAAAGGAATGAAGGTTGAATGCGATCTTGCCGGTGAGCCAAAGGGTGAAACCGCAAAGTTCAGCGCAGTAAAGATTTCAAAAACAGACAATGGTCTGCGCATTGAAACCGGTGCGGACAACGGCCTCTGCATCGATCTGAAAAATGATTCCGATTATCTCTTTGAGCAGGTGACTGCCGGCGGCAGAACTTATGGCAAAGATGTCTTTGAAGGTCCGGTCCTCAATGAAAAGGGACAGAAGGGCGTCTATGGTCTTACAACGGAAAACTGGGAGATTATCGAGAACGGCCCGGTATGCGCAATCGCTGCAGTAAAAGGCGTGCATACCGCGGCGGATACAGACAAGCAGATCCGCTTTGAAGTCCGCATCACCGCATGGGCAGGCAAGCCCTGGGTAGAGACTTCCTACCGGATCATCAACTCGGATGATGCGCCGCTGAACATCAATACCCTTCGGTATGAGCTGCATCTTGAAAATCCGGAAGGAGCGCGCACCTGTGTTGCCAACTCCAACTATGAAACATCCTATGCCGTAAGCGAAAACGGTGAGAAGATCGTCAAGACGATCGATGCCGACTGGATCATGAAGGAAGCCAACGAGCATTTCTGCGAAGTGTTCCACGGAACATTCTTTGCGGATGTGACCGGAAAGAAAGACGGCATCACTGTCACCATCTTCCAGGCGCATCAGAATTTCCCGAAGGCGCTGGAAGCGGATAAAGACGGCATCCGGATCATGCTGGTGCCGGAGAACGCAGGGGAAGTCATCATGCAGAGCGGCATGGCAAGGGAGCAGAAGTTCCTGCTGCACTTCCATGATGCAGGTGAAACACTGGAGTCCCTGAATGACCGCAGTATCGTCTATCAGATGCCCAACCGTCCCTATGTTTCTCCGGAAGTCATGAGGGCGTCCGGTGTCTGGCCGAACATCTTTGCGTCAAAGTCCGACTTCAAGGTCGAACAGGCGCTGATCTCGCGAGGCGACGGACACTGCCGTGCCTACGGCATGCTGAACTTCGGCGACGGCTATGACTCCAACTACACCGCACAGGGCCGCGGAAACGGCAAACTTGTCTGGGTAAACAACGAGTATGACTATCCGCATGCATGTGCACTGCTGTTCGCAAGAACCGGCGTTACCCGTTTCCTGGA
>CAMOOA010000071.1 GCA_946621045.1 uncultured Erysipelotrichaceae bacterium | reverse complement strand
GCTGCAGTTTCCTCATTCATCGCTGCCGCAGTTTCTTTTCCTTTTAACAGTTCAGCCATCCATTCTCTCCATTACCGCATTGAAGCAGTTCAATGCGCGTTCGGTATATTCTCCCAGCAGCACATCCGCCTTTTCATCCAATATTTCCGCATATTCCCGGTCTTTCATCAGACGCGTATTGACCCGGACATTGAGGTAAGCCCCGCAAAGCGCACCGTGTGCCAGCATAGCTGAGGTTCCCGCATCCGATACTGCAAGTTTTGAGCCGATCACCGCAAGCCGCTCATCCAGCCGGATCACTTCCGCACAGTACTTCATGATCTCAAACGGAGGTTCTGCAGCGTTTCGCAGACAGGTCTCCATCCGTTCCGCATAGCCCTCGCTGTTTTTATCCAGCGAATACGCAGCCGCCAGCGGCGCAAACGCCTCCGCATCCTTTTCAATGCATTCAAGGAGCAGTAAGCGCAGCGTTTCCGTGCGCTTCATGATGTCCCGGATCTCTTTTTCATATTCAGCGTATTTCTTTTTCCCGGCGGTAAGATTCGTTACCATTTCCGCGAGCGATGCCGCAAGCGAGCCGCACAGGGCGCTGACGCCCCCGCCGCCCGGGACCGGCGCCTTCGAGGCGCTTTCTTCCGTAAATGTTCTGATCGTTTTATCAAGCATAATAAGATCTCCCGTTTGCAGATATATATTAACAATACTCCCTTACAGTCCTGCACTGTAAAATTAATGGTTTTCCGGTTTTATTTTCATTCGTTTCACGGATATTTGTATATGCAGATTTCCTCTATGATCAAAGCGGATTCCCGGGAAGGAATCATAAAACTATAATTCAGGAGGAAATATCATGGCATTATCACTCGATTCCAAAATCAGAGACATCATGCGTTCACCGGAGGGCAAGGCAGTTATGGAGAAGTGGGCGCCGGGTTCCACAAAGGATCCGCGTATGAAGCTCGTCGGCGGTCTCACCTACCGCAAACTGCTCAGCTATCCGGAATCAGCAGAAGTGGCTGTGCACGCGGAAGAGATCGACGCTGATCTCAAAGCCTGCTCAAAATAAGAATCTCAGAAAAACAGATGCCGCGGCATCTGTTTTTTACTGCATTCTGACCATTTGTTCGATATCGATCGCCTTCAGCAGGATCTCCAGCTGCAGTCTCTGATCCGAATCCTGCAGATTGACATGAAGCTCCCGCTCGATCCGCGCAATCCGGTCGATCAGTGTGGAACGGTGGATAAACAGCTTCTGCGCCGCCGCGGTGTAAGACATATTCTCTTCAAGAAACACCTTCAGCGTTTCAAGGTAGGAAACACCCGAGGTTCTGTCATGTTCGAGAACATTCTTCAGACCGCTTGGATAATAGGCTTCAGACGGCAGTCCGCCGAGCGAATTAATGATCATTTCCGTGAGCGCATAGCTCGCGAAGTAAAACAGATTTCCGGCCGGACTCATCATTTTTCCGTTCTCAAGCGCGGATCTTGCCTGCAGGTAATGAATCCGGATATCAAAGAGATCATTGAATTCGTTGGAAATGCCCGCGTTCAGCCGCATCCGTGCGATGAAGTCTTTCAGTTTCCGGTTCAGACCTGCCCGGTAGTCCTTCTTTTTATCACCCAGAGATCCGATATCAACAAACCCGGTCATCATCTGATCCAGCGGAAACGCAAAGGAATCTTCAAACAGTTCTTCAAAACTGTCGCAGATATAGGAGACCGGCAGCGGTGAATGGGTTGTCTGATATTCCATAAGGACACATACATAGGTATTCTTCCGGTTTGCGGCATTCAATACCCAGCGCTGCGTATAGGAAAGAGGCATCTCCTCTACCAGAGTCCGCATGACCTGCCGCAGGGAGGACTGTTCGTCATTGATCACTGCGGGGTTTTTGGCGATCGCCAGTTCCAGCATGGACCCCAGATATTCTGCAAGCGCACCTTCTCCTTCAAATGACCCGTTATCCTGATCGATGCAGAGGCAGCCTTCATAATTTCCGTTTTTATTGAACAGATTGACGCACAGCACTTTCTTATTGAGCAGATCAAATCGGATCGCGCCTTTCTTCTCTGTCATCAGTTCATACGCCGAAAGAAATTTATCAACCGCATCGGTATGAAGAGCGCCGTTCTCTCCCGGCTGCCAGTCTTCATTCGATGCGTCATCATCACTTGCGGCAATATAGTGAAATCCCTTGTCCAGCACAAACAGCGGATGCGGGAAAACCGCTGCGGAATCCGATACCAGGCGCTGAACTTCTTCGTCATTGAACAGGTCCTGGTAAAGCTGCCGCTCCCACTCATCATAGAAATCAAAAATTCCCTGCAGGTACTGGTATACCTTAAAGAAGTCCGCTTTGTTTTTGATGATGATCAGGCAGATCCGGTTTCTGTAATTCTTGAGATTGATATGTTCTCCGATACAGACCAGAACCGCATCTTTCCCAATGCGGGGACGCTTCGGAAGATGGTCCGCTGTCGCAAGATACAGATGCTCAGTCAAAAACTCCACTTCGTTTTCCATGTAGAATTCCGGCCGTGATAAAACCAGGCGGTTTGTCCCTGTACCGTACATTTCAACTGTATAGTTCTTTTTCAGTTCATGATGGATAATATCAGCATTCAGCTTCATTCCGGCTCTGTCTCCAATACAAATTATACAGGAAAGCTGTCTTGGAGTGCCCGTCATTTTGTAGGTATTCAGGATACCGGAAGGCAGACGAAATACCGGCAGGATTCCGCGGTCCGGACTGTCTCCGTACACACTTTCCCTTCCTGTCTCTGTTCCGCCCGCCAAAAAGCGTATACTTCTCCCTGAAATTTCCTGTTTTTTCAGCATATTTTATCTTCCGTCCTGTTTTTACAATGAAGCTGTATTCAATCCCGGGAATACCTTTTTCATGATGAAAGATCACAGGAGGACATATGGCTTTCACACCTGCCGACAAGAAAATGCTTGAGGGTTATATCGCCGCTGCCCGTCCGTTTGCGGACATGTTTTCCGTAAAAGGCAAAACGGCGCTCGTGACCGGCGGAACATCCGGTCTTGGTTTTGATATCGCGCTCCGCCTGCTTCAGGGCGGCGCTAACGTCGTCGTCGCGTCAAATTCCCGCATCGAGGAGAAAGCCGCAATGCCGCTGTTTGCGGAACAGGGCTTCGGCGAGAGCGTATCATTCTGCTTCACCGACGTAAGAAATGAAGAAGAAGTCGAAAAACTGGTTGCGTTCACCGCAGACAGATACGGCTCTCTGGACATCTTCGTCAACAGTGCAGCGATCTGGAATTATGCAAAGGTCTATGACCTTCCGAAAGAAGATCTCGCACTTATTTTTGAGACGAATGTTTACGGCGCTTTCTTCGGTGTCAAACATGTCAGCAAATACATGAAGGAACATGAGATACCGGGCAAAATCGTCCTGATCTCCTCGAACAGCCCGATCGTGCCCTATCCGGTATTCGGAGGCTATCCGCATTACGCTTCCAGCAAGGCAGCTGTCATGGGTCTTGCGACCGAGTCCGCAAAGGAGCTCAAGCGCTACGGCATCATGGTCAATGCGGTAGCTCCGGGCGGAATGGTCACTCCCGGCGCGGCAGGAAATCTTGCCAGCGAACACATCACTGAAGAACAGCAGGATGAATTCTATGATGAGCTGATGGTCTGGTCTGTAGACGGCCAGCTTCCGGTCGACCAGGTCGGCATCATCGCCTATGCACTCTGCACGCCGATGGGCGACGGCATTACCGGCGAAACGATCATGGCCGACGGCGGCGCATCCCACAACATCGTGAAGTACCAGCCGCAGATCGATGCCTATCCGGAAGAGAATTGAGGTAACGGACAATGACAAAGAAAATTGACGGCAGAATTCCTGCCGATTCCGGCAATGAAGCCGGATTTACACAATACAACGCCGTGCAGTCCCCCTGGAACAAACTGATGTCCTACCAGGACGCGCTGCACTATGCATCGAGATTTGAGGCTGTGCTCAGCGCCGCAGTTGCCCAGGCATACCGCATCATTATTCCTGATTATGCGACACGTGCTTCCGAAATGTGCAAGGAAGCCTACGGAAGACTGTATTACACCGGCATCAACTATCCGGGCGACGACGGTTTCGGCATCCATCCGTTCATGTGCGGTTCCTATCCCGGCGCTCTGATCGGCGACAAGGGTGATGATGCCCTTCTGATGTGCGGCCGCTGCCAGGATTTCGGAACCTACCGCTGTGAAAAGGAACTTGATGTCTGCGACTGGGACATCTGCGGATCGGAACTCTGCCGGGCCACCACCATGTCCCTGCAGGGACAGGCAGATGCAACGGAAAGCCGTCACAGAAAAGGCAAGAAACTAGATTACCTGATGGTCGAAGCCAAGGGATGCGGCGACCGCCACTGCCGTATCATCGCGGAAAGCCGCGAAAAATATCCGGCTCCCGAGCATGAATTATGGCAGTCCTTCGGTCCGGCCGTTTCCGACGAATACAAGAAGTACACCGAAGAGGAAGACACCGTTGAAGAACCCATGATGTTCCGAGAGGAATGCGGCTACCGCTTCGTCAACGGCACAAATACCGAGACCGATTCCTCCAACCAGATGGTCAATCTCTCCACTGCGGCATCCCTGTATCTTTTGCCCGCGATCGACAATGCCGCAAAGCTCGGCTATACGACGGCTGAAAATGCAGAGTGGATCAAGAAATGCGTGCTGGAAGCTGCCGGCAAGGCAATGTTCGGCGAACGCTATGCGATCCGTGCCTGCCGCGAATGGCTCGGTGTCCCGAATACCGTTGGCGAAGACGGACGTCTGCTGGGCGGCGTCATTGAGATGCTGCTGCAGTCACTTGTCTGCCACTACGAGATCGAAGCCTTCAACAAGGATGAAGTAATCTATGTAATCAACCGCGGAGATCTTGCGATTACCGGTACACAGGCGCTCTGCGAAGCGCACCTGTACATGTGGCAGGGCATGGTCAAGACCCTTGTAAACGCACAGTGGTCGGTCTGGGAGGAAGATTCCCCCAAAGGCAAAATGCGCATCAAAATTGCCAAAAAGATCGACAAATTCATGTAAGGAGGACCTGACATGTATAAAAACATATTTATAGATGATGAATGGAAACGTTCCGAACATATGGCTGTCAGAGAGTGTGTCGGCTACTATCTGTTCACACATCAGCTGATGGAAGTCAGCGGACCGGACGCAGGCCGCTTCCTGGATTACATGTGTCCCAACAACATTGCCTCGCTTGAAGTCGGACGGGACCGCTATACGACGATTCTGAACGAGGAAGGTGAGATTGTTGATGATGTCGTTGTAATGCGTCTTGAAGAAGAAAAATACTGGGTATCCACCCTGTACGCCACCAAGATCGATGACTGGTTCTACTTCCATTCCGACGGATTTGACATTGACACCTGCGAAGTGACAGAGGACTGGCATATGTTCTCCGTTCAGGGACCGAAGTCGAAAGACGTTCTTAATGCAATTGCCGCAAACGGTGTCGAAGATCTGAAATTCTTCCGTCACCGCCCCGATACCGTTGCCGGAAAAGAGGTTCTGATCAACCGCGGCGGATTTACCGGTGAGAAATTCGGCTATGAGGTCTACTGTGCAGCCGATGATGCGGACGATGTGCAGGATGCTATCGACCTTGCTGTCAGAGAAGCCGGAGGAAAAGAAATCACCGAGTTCCAGGTGTTCGCCTGGACACTCCCGACCGAAGCCGGATTCTACTACATGCGCGACCTCAACCGCACCAATCCGTTTGAAGTCGGTCTTGATAAGAACATCAACTGGGACAAGGAGTTCATCGGAAAAGAAGCTCTTCTCAAAATAAAGGAGAACGGACCGGAACGTGAAATGGTCGGTTTTGAAGTCTGCGATGATAATCAGGATTTCTATATCCGTGCCAAGCAGTACGGCGGACCGGGCGAGCCGGTCTTCATCGACGGCGAGGAAGAGGAAGTCGGCCGTGTTTCCAAGCTAGTATACTCCTATGTGAAGAATGTGAACAACGGGTACATCCTTGCAAAGAAAGACAAACTGCATATCGGAGATCATCTGAAGATCCACGGTTATGAGTGTGTGATCACTGAGAAAAACTGGCTGAAATAGTCATTCTTCCCCTCTGATGCATGACGTTAAGCAAAAACGGCAGATCATTGCGGTCTGCCGTTTTTCTTTGCTTATGATAATGACTTTGTGCCGATTACTTCTTCAGTTCACGGACGAGTTCCGCAATTGCAGGATCCTTGCAGTCGCGGAAGAAGTATTCATCGAAATGTTCGCCGGCAAGTGCTCCCTTTACCAGTTCCGGGTCAAGATCCTTCAGGATATCCGCCAGCGGACGGAATGCCTTTGCACGGACGTCATCGAGAATCTTCTTGTTGCGCTGTTCCGGTACGGCGCGTTCTTTCGGATAGCCGCCGCCGAACGGTTCGCTGAATAATTTTTCAAAAATATATTCGAGATGTAAGTCTCCGCCCCAGCCGAAGCCAAGCGCAAACGGGATGGAAATGGCATTTCCGTCGTTGATCTGTGCGAAGGTATACGCATCCAGAGTGGTCGCAACATGACCGCAGATCACACCCGGGAACGAGTTCAGCGCCAGCATTGCGCCTTCGCCGGTTCCGCATCCGGTAACGACAAAGT
>CAMOOA010000070.1 GCA_946621045.1 uncultured Erysipelotrichaceae bacterium | reverse complement strand
AGATTATGTGGAATAAGATTAAGGAAAAGTTTCTGAATAAAAAGTTTCTGACGTTCGGAATCATCGGCGGCTTCAATACGGTGGTTTCGCTGCTGCTCAACCATGGCTTCATCGCGCTCGGCGCCGAGGTCGGTCTGGCATCGATTCTTGCGGACGCGCTATCCATGATTCCGTCCTACATTCTGAACATGCGCTATACGTATCATCAGAAGATGTCGTGGAAGAGCTTTGTGACATTTCCGCTCAGCTATGTGCCGGGCTGGATCATTTCCTTTCTGATCGTTGAGGTTCTGAACCGGGGCTTCGGGGTTCCGGAACAGTGGGCAAAACTGGTGTCCGTGCCGATTTACATTCCCGTCAACTTTCTGTGCATGAGCTTTATCGTCGGGAAATTCGCAAAGAAGGCTAAGGCGGAGTAACGGAATTCACAGATGAAGGCATATATATTCGCCATGTCCCTGATCGTGCTGATGCTGGCAGAGGGGACAGGCGCATGGTTTAAGCGGATTCTCGGAATAGACCGGCATGGCTTCAATGCGCCGGCCGGTTTTGCGCTGCTGCTGGCGGCGTGTCAGGTGCTGTATTATCCCGCTCAGCTGTTTCATTATTCCTTTCACTGGATCCTTGTAAGCACCGGCATTGTACTGACGGCGGCGGTCTTCTTTGTGCTCTATGATCTTCCGGACATGAAGGCATCCCTGTTCCGCAGGGAAACGCTGCTTGTGCTCGGAGCCGGGGCGCTGTTTATCTTTCTCTGTTCCGATCATGATGTGGTAAGCATCCTGCCGGGAGATATCCCGTTTCCAAGGATGATGGCGGACGTAAAGGCACCGCAGTTTCAGGGCTATTTCCATTTTGCGCTTGCGCTTGCGCGGTATCTGAATCTTTTCCGCGGACTGCTGGGGTTTGCGCCTGTCGGCTACGGGGCTGCGCAGATCTACGGCATGGGATTTCTCTATGTGCTCATGAGTTCCATGCTGATCGTGGATATTGTGCGGCGGCGGGGACTGCGCAACCACTGGTTTGAGTTTGCGCTCGGCGTATATCTTCTGATGAACGGAAACTATACTGCATGGAATCCGGATACCGCATGGCTCGGCCGCTCCTGGGCAGTGCTGTTTACGACCATGGCGGTCTACACAGGCTACCGGTATCTAAAGGAAGAAAATGAGATGACCAAATATCTCTGGCTTCCGATCTTTACGGCGGGTCTTGCGTGCGACAACAGTTTCGGTCTGTCCGGTGTGGCAGTGCTGTACGGATTTATGGTGTACCTGTTTTCGGTGCGCAAAATCCGTTCGCTCTTTGATCTGTTTACGTTTCTGATTCCGCACGTCGCTTATATGGCTGCCGTACTTGCAGGAAAGTGGGGGACGTTGCTTTCGGCGCTTCTTGTCCTGTTTTATGCATGGTTCTCATTCCGCCGCTACAAGCGGCCGATCCGTCGGTGGATCGCACGCTCCGAAGAATTCTGTTTCGATCACTATAAGGAACTGTTTCTGACAGCCGTTCCGGTGATTCTTACGATTGCCTCCTTTGTGATCAGCGCGCTCCGCGGCTGGAAGGGCATCAGCTCCTATCTGTATTACTTTTCTGATTTTACGGAAATCGACGGCATGCGCGATTATCTGCTGATTCACTCCGGAGCGCTTCAGATCGCACTGAATCTCTTCCGCTGGGGCGGCCTGGTCTGCCTGTTCTGGCTCGCAAAGGATCCGTGCGACAGGGGGATCCGCATTGTGCTGGAAACCGTACTGCTGGTGTTTCTCAATCCGCTGTGCACGCCGGCCATCTCCTATATGACCGGTCCGATGTTTATTCATACATTCCACGTACTGTTCAATCCGTTCACCGAATGCATGCTGTTCCTGTATATTTACCGGATGTTCCAGTGGACAGTGATCGGACAGTGGGTTCTTGAGATTCTGCTCTGTCTTGGGGCGTTCCTCGGCATTCTGGGAATCCGCTGAGGGGATTCCTGCATTTTCTGTTAACATAGACGCATGAGTTATATTTCACTGAATTACTATCTTCTTGTTGCGGTCATCTTCGCTGCATATTATCTTCTGCCGCTGCGGGTGCGCTGGTGCGCGCTGCTGGCAGGCAGTGCAGCGTTCTTTTATCTTGCGGATGCGCCGGGGATTCCGGCACTGTGCTGGATGATCGTCACAAGTTACTTCGCCTCGCGGTTCATGCGGAAACAGAAGGGATATTTCATCGCTTCGCTTGCGGTATCCGTTCTTCCGTTCTGGATCCATCTTGCGCGTCAGGTTGTCTCCTTTGAAGTGCCGCGGTTCTTTATTCCGATGGGACTGTCGTATCTTTCCCTCCAGGTGATCGCTTATCTTGCGGATGTATACAAAGGCAAAACAGCCGCTGAAACAAATCTTCCGCAGTATGCACTCTTTGTTTCTTTCTTCCCGCAGGTTGTGCAGGGACCGATTCCGCGCCATGCTAAACTGGCACCGCAGCTGATCGAAGGCCATGCGTTCAATGAGGAATGCGTGCAGCGCGGATTCCTGAAGATTTTCTGCGGCCTTCTTCTGAAATTCATGATCGCGGACCGGGCGGGCATTCCGGCAGCCGCATTCTATGCGGAGACAGGCGTGTACAACGGCATCTATGCATGGCTTGGCATGTCGATGTTCATGGTTCAGCTCTATGCTGACTTCCTGGGCTGCGTGCTGCTCTCCATGGGTGTGGCATCCCTGTTCGGCATAAAACTGGAGAATAACTTCAATCAT
This sequence comes from uncultured Erysipelotrichaceae bacterium, assembly GCA_946621045.1. The sequence continues at coordinate 4,025 of CAMOOA010000070.1, read as the reverse complement.
CCGTATTCTTCAAGATCCACTGCGGAGATCTGGACCCGCTGGCATATGAGTCTCAGCCAGTGGCTGCGGGATTATATCTATTTTCCGCTCGGCGGTTCCCGGAAAGGGAAGCTGCGCAAGTATCTGAATCTCTGTGCGGTATTTGTTGTTTCCGCAATCTGGCACGGCATCAGTCTTACCTATCTTGCCTGGGGTCTTCTGACGGCCGGGTATCAGATCATCGGGGAACTGACGTTTGATCTGCGGGAAAAGATCTATGCCTTCCTGCATGTGCCGGGATGGCTGAAAAACCGGATAAAGAATATTGTGACGATCTTCCTGTTTGTGATGAGCTCGATTCTGTTCCGGTCCTACGGGTTCCGTGCGGTGCTGGCCAATCTTGCGAGTCTTGTGAAGGCATCTTCCATGCCGGAGGAAGCCGCTCTGCTTGGCCTTTCGTCTGCGGAATGGGTACTGCTTGCGTCTGCGTTCCTGTGCTTCGGCATTGTTCAGAAACTGAATGAGAAACGGGATCTGGAAGGGGAACTGCTTCGCAGACCATGGAAGGTCCGCTATGCCGTTTATACCGTGCTGATGCTGGTGCTGCTGATCTTCGGTACCTATGGATTCGGCTTTGACGCAGGTGCGTTCATTTACGGAGGGTTTTAATGATGAAAGAACATAAAACAATCCTCCGTCATGCACTGACGCTTCTTCTGACACTTATCGCTATGGCAGCGCTTGCCGGAGAGGTCTTCAAGCCGAAATTCCGGAATGACAACTACTGGCCGCTGGATGTCACCTATCAGTCGTTTTACGAAATGAAAAACGACAGCGTGGATGCGATCTTCCTCGGAAGCTCCCACGCCATCTCCGCATTCTCCCCGCAGGAACTCTATGATGAATGCGGCATCCGCAGCTTCAACCTCGGCTCGGAAGAACAGAGCCTGGTGGTCAGCTATTACTGGCTGAAGGAGGCGCTTCGCTTTCAGAAGCCGCAGGCTGTTGTGCTCGATACCGTTGTCTGTTTCCCGTTCATGGAAACGCCGTACAACTGCAATGAGGCATCGATCCGAAAAGCGCTTGATCCGATGAAATGGTCTTCGGTAAAAACCGAGGCCGTGCGTACGATCGGTGCGCTCGATCCCAAGGAGACGTTTGCCAGCTACCTGTTTCCGATCATCCGCTACCATGCAAGATGGAATGATCTTTCCCTCAGCGACATCCGGTTCTTCACGAAGGAGAATACCAGCCTGAAGGGATATGCCGTACTCTCGGAAGATACTGCGGACACCGGATTTGAGCCGCTGACGCCGAAGGCAGACGCGGTTCCTGCAGGCATGCAGAATGTGATGCGGACGTATCTTGAAAAGATCGTACAGCTGTGCAGTGAAAACGGCATTCAGCTGATCCTTGTCAGTACACCGTATACGGAGATGACTGCGGAAGTGCATCAGGCGGTTTCCGGCTTTGCGGAAGAACATGACGTCCGCTATGTGGATTTCAATGAGGCTTCCGTCATTGAGGCAATGAACTATGACTTTCCGCATGATATGGCAGATGCCGGTCACGCCAATAACTTCGGCGCAGAAAAGCTGACCGGTTATATCGGCAATATCCTGCTGGAATCCGGCATACAGGGCAGGGAAGATGCACAGTATGAAAACAGCCGCGCTTATTGCGAGCGGCAGCTGAAAAATGCGAACCTTTACCGGATTCAGTCATTCAGCGAATACTACAGTGCGATCGATCCGGAAGACTATCTGATCTTCATGACATGGAGCGGCAATGAAGCCTCCGCACTGCTTGGCATGGAAGAAGCCGGGCCGGCAGCATTAATGATGGAAAACGGCAGGACGCAGATCTTCCGGGAGCCGCACAGCGAATTCCGGTTTGGAAATCTGATGCAGATCGCACTTGAATCGGATGTGATGAGCGGACGGATCCGTGTGTATGATCTGACCTATGAACGAAGTACAGAAGGGCTTCAGGTCGTACTTCTCGATAAAGAAAAAGGATACGTCATTGATCATTCGGTCTTTGACGCATCCGGCAGACGCATTCAGTGAAACTGATCGATATCGGCGGGGATGAATTCCCCGTCTTTTAATATGTACAGACAGCGGAAGCCGCAGGAGCGGATCAGATCCAGGGATTCCGGAAATGCACAGTCCAGGTATCTGCGGTCATGACAGTCGCTGTTCAGCATGATTCCGGCTCCGGCAGAATACAGGATCTCCAGCAGGTTCCTTGCCGGGTAGGGTGATTTCCGCATGCCGCGGGCAATCGCGCCGGTATTGACTTCAAAAAGCTTGTCCGTGCCGATTCTGTAAATGCATTCCTCCGCAAGGGAAACATAGGCGGGATCGTCGAACCGGACGAACGATTCGTCCTCATTGTATTTTGTGAGCAGGTCAAGGTGCCCGATGATATCCACTTCTTCAAAGTCTCCCATCTGTGCGACTTCCTCATAATATGCCTTTGCCATGGCAGTGAAGTCGCCGTCATAGAATTCTTCCAGAAGCGAAGTGAAGACTTCCCTCGACATGTCAACGGGGACATGCTTATCGCCCTTTGAAAGAAAGTGCACGCTGCCGATCACAAAGTCATACGGTTCTCTGGACGGAATGCGGCATGTCTTGTCCTGTTCAATGCCGAGATAAACGGTGATGCGGTTCCTGTATTCTTCCTGCAGGGAGCGGATCGTACGGATGTATTCCGCGGTCGCCTCCGGGCTCATCGAGACATCATCATACGGACTGTGACCGTGTCCGGAAAAGCCGAGAATATCAAATCCTTTTTCAATCGCGGTATCGATCATCTCCCGCGGAGTATCCTTTCCGTCGCAGAAGACGGAGTGGGTATGCATGTTTACTCGCATGTTCTTCCTCCAAGAATGCCGCGAAGCACTTCACGGCTGTATAAACGCTTCTTCAGAGCTTCCGCATCATCAATGACTGCCGGATCGGAGTCGAACCAGCGGCGGACATTGTTCATAAGATCCTCATAGTCCTCCGCGACCGGATGCGGTTTATGCTGGGACAGTTCCTCGTAATGAAGAAATACCAGTGTCCGCAGGGGGACGATACAGCTGTCTTCAATCCAGAAGTCCGCTCTGTCAAAAGGAACAGAGGCTCTTGAAAGCAGATCTGCCATCATGAACAGGCCGTCTTCTCCGCTCTGCCAGATATCCGTGAAGATGCAGTCAAACCGGGAAAGCCATTCCTCATTCCAGCGGTTCCGGGCATCATCCTGCAGGATCGTGAACCGGTCATGATCCGGAAAGAGCGGTTTCAGAACCTGTTCAAACACTTCGATCACACGGGGATCGTATTCCACAACGGTGATATGGGAAACAGCCGGATTGCGCAGCGTCATATACAGCACGTATCCGATGCCGAGTCCGAACAGCAGGACACTGCCGTGCGCTTTGCGGGCAAACGGATCATTCGTTGCGGCTTCCGAAGGCATATCCAGCATCCATTCGGTATCACCGTCCGCAAGCACGAGCGTTTCGGCATCCCGATCCAGTGCACGCAGCTTCATCCAGTCATTCAGCTCCCGGTTCCGGTCGGGCTGTACAGCATCCAGATTGAACAGCCGGTTTCCTTCAAAAATGACCGTATCATAGAGATCACCGTGCATGCCGCGCAGGGCAGCGGTCACATTGGCGTGATAGGGTGTTTTCTCAAATGCGTCAACCGAAAGAAACAGGGAAGGCCAGGTATTTTCCGGACCTTCAAATTCCTGTGCGCCGGCCCGTTTCAGCTGCCGGCGGAGATATGCTTCACTGCCTGCAGTGACTCTTCGGTCGAGAAAGGTATTCAGTGCCGTATCGGAAAGATTTTTCCGGCAGCGGGCAAGGAAGGATTCGATGTTTTTGTTCTGTTCAATTCTCACGACAGAATCATAGCACGGAAGAAGGGATTTGGCGGAGCGTCAGAGTCGTTTTGCGGTTTGAGAAAGCAGGCGCTTTGCCGTATAATTTTCGAAGAACAGGAAACCGGATGAGCACATTGAAAAACAGACGAATTGAATGGGTCGAT
>CAMOOA010000069.1 GCA_946621045.1 uncultured Erysipelotrichaceae bacterium | reverse complement strand
TTCATCCAGCAGGAAATCCAGAATACCGATATTAAGGATTCCGGCATCGTCATACCATCGTCTGCGGATATCATGACGGACGACGATTTTCGGGAATGAATCACCGGTCAGAGAAAACGGTCTGGTTTCCGTTCTGATTTTTTCTTCCGTATCCATGGCGAAAGCGGATTGAATATACGTTTTCTTACTGCCGAGAGACGCTATGAAATCAATTTCCCTGGGAGAACGGACGTTGTTGCCGGAGGAGTTCTTCTCCGTACTGTAGACAATTCCTATATCAACTTCACACCCTCTGATGCGAAGCTCATTATAGATAATGTTTTCCATGATATGTGTCATTTCCTGCTGGCGGAATCCGATTCGTGCATTTCGAAGCCCGATATCTTCGCAATAGTATTTATTGGGATAGTCGAAATAGCTTTTTCCTTTTACATCATAGCGGCGGCATTCTTCAAACAGGTATGCGTCGGAAAGATGATTCAGATACGCTGTTACGGTGTTGATCGAAACGGTGTCTTTACCGGTGCGTTTCTGTTTGGAGTTCAGCGTGTTTGCGATATTCGCAGGATTTGTCAGGGCACCGACGGAAGAGCACAGAAGGTCCACCGCAGCTTCAAGGATGTCCTCGCGGCGGATATTCTTCCGTTCGACAATATCCTTTAAATATACTTCTGAGAAGAGTGATTTCAGGTAATTCATTTTCGCGGTCTCATCCGGACGCGAGAGAATCAGCGGCATTCCGCCGAAACAGGCATACGTATCAAAGGCATCCTGTCTGTCGCCTCCGGCAGCGGCATAGTATTCCGCAAAACTTAACGGATGAACTCTGATCTCATCACTTCTTCCGCGGAATTCGGTAAGAATATCGCTGGAAAGCATTCTTGAATTACTGCCGGTCACATAAATATCAAGGTTGGAGAGGGAATTGAGATCATTCAGCGCATCATAAAACGTGATCTTTTTTCCTTCGGGATTATACGGATTGGAAACTTCATCCGACATCTGAATCTCATCTACAAACAGGTAGTATTCATCACCTGAATTTCCGACCTGTTCTCTGACGGTCTTCGCAAGTACGAGCGGATTCCGGTATTCAATATCCCTGACAAGATCAAGTTCAAAGATCAGAATATGATCTTCCTTCACGCCCTGGTCAAGCAGCCAGGACCGGAACAGTGTGCGGAGAAGATAGGATTTTCCGCATCGTCTGATTCCTGTAATTACCTTGACCTGGCCGTCCCACATCAGGGATTTGATTCTGTTCAGATATGAGTCACGTAAAATATTCATAGTCGCATTCCTTACTGAAAACTTTCGCAATAAATTGCCTAAGATTTCAATTAAAGTATGGAACCGTCCGGACAACATGTCAATCCGATAACTGAAAACTATCCTTATAAGTTGCTGAAGATTTCAGTTTGCGGCTTCTGATTCATTCTGCGATTCACTGTGCAGGGGAGGGTTTTCATTCTGTCTGAGGCGCAGATACGCCGGATACCGGCTTCTGGACGCATCCTTCCTTGACGCAGTTAACAGGACTGTTAAACTGTTTAAAGGGAGTTTTTGACTATGTCTGATGAATTGACGCTTCGTGAAGTTCAGATGGCTGAACTTGAGATTTTGAAAACATTTGACGCGTTCTGCAAAAAGAACGGTCTTCGTTATGTGCTGTATTACGGCACGCTGCTCGGGGCAGTGCGCCACCATGGCTTCATCCCCTGGGATGACGATATTGACATTGCCATGCCGCGGCCGGATTATGAACGGCTTCTGAAGCTGTACTATGACGAGAAAGCGGTAATCGGGGACAACCTCGAGCTCATGTGCGGCGACCGGGATGATGATTTCGCATTTGCTTTCGCAAAGCTTGCCCGTACGGACAGCGAGATCCTTCCGGAATCCAAGCTGTATGAACATGAAGGAGACGGGATCTGGATCGATATCTTCCCGATCGACGGCTTTCCTTCCGGAGAGGCACAGGCTGCCTATCTCAAAAAGGCAGGTGAGTTCCGCCGTGATACCGGAAGAGCGATCACGATTCCGGGCACGGTGCGCGGAAATGAACCCGTATGGAAGGCCATTGTGCGTATTCCGTTTGTCTGGATCGCCCGTCTGAAAGGATACCGGAAGATAAGGGATGAACTCATTGCCTTTGCAAAGAGCACCCCGTATGAAACCGCAGAGGATGTCGGTCTTGTGACATGGAATGACAATTCCTCGGCGCTGGTCATGAAGAAGGCTGCGTTTGAGAAGCTCACCACGCTTCCGTTTGAGGGATATGAGTTCCCGGTCTTTGAAGACTACGATGACTACTGCACAAGACGGTACGGAAGGAATTATATGGAGATTCCGCCGAAGTCGATGTGGGAGAGCCATTACATCAAGGCGCGCATGAAGCCGGGGAAGCAGTAATGCATACCATTCTTGCGCTTGCGACCTGCTTTAACCGGAAAGAGAAGACCGTCCGCGCTCTGGAATGTCTGATGAACGGCAATCCGGCTCTGAAGTTTGATTTTATGATTCTGGATGACAACAGTACGGACGGCACGCCCGAAGCACTGGCAAAGTATGACAATGTGACGGTGCTGCACGGAACCGGCAGCTGTTTCTATACCGGAGGCATGCGGATCCTGATCGATGCCGCAAAGAAGACCGGCAGAACATATGATTACTGCCTCATGTTCAATGATGATGTGCAGTTCTATGATCACTGCATTGAATATCTGGTATCGAAGGCGGAACAGGACCGGGCCGTATGGGTGGGACCGACCTGTGATGAACAGGGGAAGCTGGTCTACAGCGGAATCGTGCGGCGTTCAAAGTGGAGACCGAAGTACAGGCATCTGCTTGCGCCGGATGAGAAGGGTCTTGCCTGTGAAACGCTGAACGGCAACTGCGTGCTGATCCCGTGGGAGATCTTTCTGGATGTCGAAAACATGCCGGCATGCTATAGCCATAACTTCGGTGATTATGATTACGGATTCTCCATTACGAGAAAAGGCTACCGCATCATGGTTCCCGATCAGTTCATCGGTTTCTGCAAAAATGATACGAAGATTGAAAACTCCTGGGAGGACAGTTCACTGCCTCTGAAGGAGCGCCTGAAGAAGAAGGAGTCGGTCAAGGGTCTGCCGTTCTGGGAGTATTTCAGTTATCTGAACCGGAACTTCAACCTCGGCACGGCGATCATCTATTCTCTGTCGCCGTATGTAAAGATGATCATGAAAAAGTAAGCTGTCTCCCGAGGGGGATGGCTTTTTCTGATCTGGCGGCGAAATACTGTCCGGTTTCCTCCGGCGGAGCGTGTATACTTTCTTCATAAGGAAGTATTTTTATATGGTGATTGGAAAACTGCGGTTTCTCTTTACGGCGGACGGGTTTGTGCCGGATATTACGAAGGATCTGACCGGGGAGGAACTCTTGCTTGCGCGGTCCTGGTCCGGGGACGAAAAGTATCAGAATCTGTATGAATTCGGCGCCGGTCCGCGGCCGGAAGGACTGAGTTCTTCCGCCGCCTATCTGTATCTTGTGGCATCCTCATTTTTTAAAGCGCTCACCGGGATTCCGGAGCTCGAGATCCTGCGGGAAAAGGCAAAGGTCAGCCTGAATGAAGAACAGACAGATGCGCTTCTTGATGCAGTTCCGTTCGGACTCGGTTCGGAACTGATTACGCCGTCGTGGATCAGAAATATTTATAAGAACCTGCAGAAGATATACCGTTCCCAGATGAAACAGTATCCGGGCACTGTGGAACTGTATCTTTCGGAGAAGAATCAGGACCTGCATGTGCCGGAACGTATTTTCTTTCATCTTGTCGAACAGAAAAATGACGCGGAGGAATATCCGTTTGCCTTTATGGCCACCTATGCCTCCAGGGGAAGTGACGGAAAGGTGCATCATTACCCTTTGCGGTATGCGCTTACGGAATACGATGCAGACCGGCGGAAACTGGTTGAACTTCTGTCCAGCCTGAACAGGGCGGCGGATGTATCTTCCCTGATTGCGGAGTTTATGAAAAACGGAGAACTGTTTCATCCGCTTCGCCTTACGGCACAGGAAGCGTATTCTCTTCTCCGGGATATTCCGGCAATTGAAAAAGCAGGAATACTCTGCCGGATTCCCAACTGGTGGCGCAGACAGGCGATGAATGTGTCGATGACGATGAAAATCGGCGATAATGAACCGTCACTGCTGGGCTTTGAATCGATTCTTTCGACAACGCCTTCGCTCACCGTCGACGGAGTGGAACTGACGGAAGAAGATATCCGGAGACTTCTGAATATGACGGAAGGGCTTGCGATGATCAAGGGGAAATGGATTGCCGTCGATCATGCAAGGCTGAATGAACTGCTTAAGGAGATGGAACATTCCTCGGGATCGATGACGCTTCTGGATGCACTGCGCGCGGATATGCGCAGCGCAGACCAGGATGCGGATAACGGAGTTGTGGTATCGAACGGAAAATGGCTGAACCAGCTGCTTCAGAATCTGCGTCATCCGGAAATCATGAAGGGGACACCTGTGCCGGATACGATACAGGCTGTACTCAGGCCATACCAGAAAAACGGGTATGAATGGCTGTCCTATATGGATTCCATCGGATTCGGGGCATGTCTTGCGGATGACATGGGACTGGGCAAGACACTTCAGGTGCTTTCCTACCTTGAAAAACTCCGCCTGACGCGCAGGAATGCGCATGTTCTTCTGGTCGTTCCGGCATCCCTGCTCGGAAACTGGCAGAGCGAACAGGAAAAGTTTGCGCCGGAAATGGATCTTCAGATTCTGCACGGACTGTCCAATGCGGCGCTTGAAAACATGGCAAAGCATCCGGCGTTTCTGAACATTACAACCTACGGTATGACGCTTCGGATCGCAGCGCTGAAAAAAATACCGTGGGATGCGGTCATTCTGGATGAGGCGCAGGCGATCAAGAATCCGCTCGCCAAACAGACAAAGGCTGTCAAGGCACTGAAGGGCAGAATGCGCATTGCGATGACCGGAACACCGATTGAAAACGATCTGACAAATCTCTGGTCCCTGTTTGACTTTCTGGATAAGGGGCTCCTGGGAAGTTCGGCCGAGTTCCGCACCTACTGCAAACATCTGGAGGGGAAACCGGAAGACTATGCGAAACTGAAATCGCTGATCAGCCCGTTTCTTCTGCGCCGCATGAAGACGGATAAACGCATCATCCGGGATCTGCCGGAGAAAGTGGAAATCCTGGATAATGCGGAGCTTTCGAAAAAGCAGGTGGTTCTGTACCGGAAAACGGTGGATGATACTGCGAGACTGATTGCGGAAGTGAAGGGCATGGCGCGGAGAGGCGTTGTTCTTTCCGCAATCATGAAACTGAAACAGATCTGCAATCATCCGGATCAGTATCTGGGACAGGACGCATATTCTCCTGCGGAAAGCGGAAAGTTTGAGCTGCTTCGGGAACTGTGCGAAACGATTTATGAAAAGCGCGAGCGCGTGCTTGTATTTACGCAGTTCCGGGAAATCACGGAGTATCTGAAGGACTATCTGGAAGAAATCTTCCATGCGGAAGGCGCAGTGATCCACGGAGGAATCCGGCCGGCGGAACGGACACGCATTGTCGAACGCTTTCAGTCGGAGGAATACATGCCGTTTATCGTCTGTTCGGTAAAAGCAGCCGGTACCGGTCTGAATCTTACCCGGGCAAACCATGTCATTCACTTTGACCGCTGGTGGAATCCATCCGTGGAAAATCAGGCAACCGACCGTGCATTCCGGATCGGACAGACGAAAAATGTCATGGTCCACAAGTTCATATCCCGCGGAACCATAGAGGAGAAGATCAATACTCTGATCGAATCGAAGAAGGAACTGGCGGAAAATGTCATCGGTGACGGAAGTGAGAAGTGGATCACGGAACTCAGCAACGATGAGCTGATGAATCTTCTGCGTCTGGAATAAGGAGTGCATATGGCAGGATACTGGAATACAAACTATTACAGCCAGCCGACAAAACAGGAACTGGCTGAGAAGGCAAGGAAAAGCACCGCAAACGCAAAACGGAAGGGAATCATGTACGATCCGGTCATTCTGGAAGGAAGAACCATATGCAGATCGTGGTGGGGAAATGCATGGTGTGAGAATCTCGAACGGTATGCGGATTATGCCTCACGGATTGAACGGGGAAAACGTTACGTCCGCAACGGATCGGTAATCGACCTGCAGATAACACAGGGAAAGGTGACTGCCCGTGTACAGGGAACACGCAAAACACCGTATAAGGTCGAGATCCGGATTTCTCCGCTGTCGGAGGAGAAATGTCAGGCAATTATGAACCGGGCAGGAAGAAAACTGGAAAGCCTTGACGCACTGCTTTCCGGAAGTTTTCCGGAGGAGATGAAGGACCTGTTCTTTGAGGAGGGCGGTCTGTTTCCTTCTCCTGCGGAGATTTCACTGATGTGCAGCTGTCCGGACTGGGCGCTTATGTGCAAACATGTCGCGGCAGTGCTGTACGGAATCGGGGCGCGCTTTGACCGGGATCCGCTGCTGTTTTTTGAACTGCGGGGGCTGGATGCCAACCGGTTTATTGACGCCACGCTTCAGAACCGTGTGGAGGAAATGCTGGCGCACGCGGATGACCGTACCTCACGGATGATCGATGCGGAGGATATTTCATCAATCTTCGGAATTCTGTAACAAACTGTGACCCGTGACAGTCTGTTTCTGCGGAGGCGGGCGGAATACGGTATAATTGCGGTGGTTGCGCACCGACGGTGTGTTTTTAAGGAGACTACTATGGCAAAAACAGTATATGTGGCAGTCAGTACGGATATCCTGCACGGCGGACAC